>JBGTHX010000204.1:0-15125 GCA_041746055.1 Lewinella sp.
CTGTTTTTGTGATATTCTTAATCCAGTTGATGCAATAGGATATTGGTCCCGATGCGGTAATTGCATTAGGTCAGGAAATAGCGGGTTCAACCGAGTCCAAATCGGGCATGATGAATTACGGCGGATAAGGCCGAATCACGCCGGAGCACGACGATTTAAACCAGATTATTATGGGATTCCGCGCATAACGCTGCGACCGGAGCAATACGACGTATTACAGCGGAATATCGCCGGACACAAGGGAGATGGGACGCCAGGTCGGATAGTTACGTGAAACCACAAGGTAGTGGTCCACCATCCATTACGACGGAATCAGCCGAATTGTGACGGGATAAAACGAGATAGGCCGGATAGCTAAGGGGTACTACGAATTACGACTGAATAAGTCGAATTACGCGGCGTGGTGTGTGGTCTGAATGTGTGTGTTAAAGTGTGTGTGTGTGATAGTGTGTGTGTAACAAAAACTCTTATGTCGATTAAACATAAGGAAAAATTTCTGTTCCCTCAGAATAATTGGTAGGTTTTTTCAAAGATTGGCCGTCTAATTTGTTTTTGGGTCAACCGGGGTGGCTTTTTAGGGGGAGCAGTGGATGGCTCAGACGCGCCGGCACAGCAAGCAGTTCAGTCTGCCCTTCCACCCAGTCCGCCCTGAGCGCGTGGAGGGAAATGGCGCTAGCTATCGCGTTTTATCAACCAGATGCTGGATCGTACCCATGACCGTATTCCAATCCAGTACCCGGTGATAAGTCACGGCCTTACAGGCAACAAAAGAATACGGAGGGATACCGGGACAACCCCGCCAGGAAGTCAAGTCACGACTCCTTTGACAATTTAATTTGCTTCTTTTTCTTCGGCCATTACCTTATTCTCAGTTGGACGAGCGAGTTACCACTCATCGGATTGGGCGCCCCCAATTGGAGCCCGGCTTCAATTCGAGGTATACCATGCTCCACTGTGTCCGCTACTGATAGTGGATCCCCGGTGTTGCCCATTTTTAATCCGGGGAATTGTTTCCGCGTCTCACTTGCGAGAAGATGTCCTGGACGCCCACCTGATCGAGTCCTACCAGCCGTTCAACGTGGTGGCCGAGCCACTCCGTCAGGATTTCAACTGGCATCACTCCCACGCCGGCAACGGAGTACTACCGCCCGAGGAGCCTGGACAGCGCCAATTGGCGCAAACCGGTTAGTGTCAACCTGTCCAGCATTGGGCAAGTCTTCATGGCCACGGTGTTTCTACCTGCGAAAAGTCTTACGGCCAACGTTATAATTACCAGGTCCTGAATATAATTTGGTCGGACGGGCGTTTCTTTCCTTCGATAGATTCGCCCTAAACTACCCCATTATGCTACGTAGCTTCTTCGTTTTTCTACTGCTTTTTTCAGCCTGGACGGCAGTCTTCTGCCAATCGGACGGGGATCCCGACAGGGAGGAAGAAAAAGTCTACCGCGTCAAGCCGCTGCCGGAATTGGGAGCATCGGCCCTCGGACTGGGGGCCACCATCTACGCCTTTCAGGTCATCAACGATAAGGACCCCATTACGGTGGCGGACTACGACCGGGCCGATGTACCGGGTTTCGATCGCTGGGCCTTTCCGGAAAATCTAGACCGGGTCGATCAGGCGAGCGGGTCCAGCGATATCGGTTTCTATGCCGGCATCGGCCTGCCCTTTACCCTGTTCTTTGACCGGCAGATACGGCGCGACTGGTTCGACGTCACCACCCTGTACCTCCAGGCGCAGGCCGTGAATGGCCTACTGTACGCCGCCTCTCCCCTGGGGCCCCTGTTCGTCGACCGCGCCCGCCCCAACGTGTACTACCCGGAACTATTCGAAGACGGTACCACCGACGGGGGAGACTTGAACGGATTTTTTAGCGGCCACGTTAGTACCACCGCCGTGGGTTCCTTTTTCTTTGCCAAGGTGCTGTCCGACTACCACCCCGAGTGGAGCGGCGGCCACCGCGCTTTAATTTTCGGCCTCGCCACCCTGCCACCCGCATACGTCTCTGTGCAGCGGGTACGCGCGCTTAAGCATTTTCCGAGCGATACGGTGATCGGCTTTGGCCTTGGCGCGGCGGTGGGCATCCTCACGCCCCACCTCCACAAGCGCTGGCAGGAAAAGCACCGCAGCAAACTGGGCCTGAGTGGTGCGTACTCGGACAAGGGTGCCGCCCTCGGCCTGGCACTGACGTTTTAGGGTTAGATCAGTCTCTGACCAAAGCCAGCCGCATCCGCTTGATCCTATCCTCCAGCTTCTCCGAGCTGATCCGCTCCCGGAGCCGGTCCACGATGAGGGCGAAAGAGAAGGGGGTGGCCTTGGCGGGGGTCATGAAGAGGATGGTCTGGGCGTTGATGCGGTCGAGGGCGCCGCGCAGCCGGGCCTCCTGCAATTGGAAGGTCATGATCTCGTCGTAGGCCTGCTGGAGGAGCAGGTTGGTGGGCTCGTAGTCGCTGAATACGTCGAAGAAGAGCTGGGAACCGCTCTGTAGGTGCTTTTCCTTCTTGTGTTTGCCGGGGTAGCCCTTGAAGATGAGGCCCGCAATGGCGGCGATGTCGCGAAAGCGGCGGCGGGCCATCTCGGTGGCGTTGATGCCGGCGTTGAGGTCGGTGGTGAGCTCGGCCACGTTGAAAAGGTCACTACCCAGGGCCTCCTCAATGGGGATCGGCTGGTCGCTCAGGAGCTCGAAGCCGTAGTCGTTCATCGCGATGGTGAAGGTGAGGGGGGCGAACTGCGCGATGCGGTAAGCGACCAGCGAGGCCAGTCCTTCGTGGATGCCGCGGCCCTCGCAGGGGTAGACAACCACGTGGTAGCCCTCCCGGTCCTGAAAGTACTCGATCAGGAGCTCATCGGGAGCAGGTACGGCACTGCGTTTCACCTGGATATCCCGCAACGGGGCCAGCTTGAGGAGCTCGGGATCGTGGTAATCCCCCCGCTTCATTTCACCCATTGCGAGGCGCAGGAATTCACTTAACTGGCTCGACAGCTGCATCCGGCCGCCCCGCCAGCTGGGCACCTTGCCCTTTTTGGAATTGCTGCGCTTCACCAAGGCATCGTTGCCCTTCACCTTGACGAACTTGAGGCTGCGCCCCGCGAACCAGAAAGTATCGCCGGGCTTCAAACTTGAGATGAAGTACTCCTCGATGCTGCCGACGTACCCGCCACTTAGGTACTTGATGGTCAGGGTGGTCTCGCTCACGATGGCCCCGATGCTCATGCGGTGCATGGTGGCCACCTTACGGCTCTCGACCTTGTAGACGCCCTCCTCGTCGCGGATCACCTTGTGGTACTCGTCGTAGGCCCCCAGGCTATTGCCCCCCGTGGTGATGAAGTCGAGGCACCAGGCAAATTCCTCGTCTGTAATGGACGCGAAGCAGAAGGTACCGCGCACCTCCCGCAGTACTTCGTCGCGTCGGAAGCCCCCGCTCACTGCCAGCGTAACCAGGTACTGTACCAGCACGTCGAAGCTGCGGATATAGGGGATGCGGCTTTCGATGACGCCGCCAGCTATGCACCTGCGCAACGCCGACGCCTCCAGCAACTCCATGCTGTGCGTAGGCACGAAGTGGATGACCGACTTCGCCCCCGGCTGGTGACCGCTGCGGCCCGCCCGCTGCAGGAAGCGGGCCACGCCCTTCGGGCTCCCGATCTGCACGATGGTCTCTACGGGACGGAAGTCCACGCCCAGGTCCAGACTGGAGGTACATACCACTGCCTTGAGGATACCCTCGTGCAGGGCGTCCTCCACCCAGTCGCGCAGCTCGCGGCTGATGCTGCCGTGGTGCATGGCGATGGCACCGGAGAGGTCGGGGTCGGCGTCGAGCAACCGCTGGTACCAGATCTCGCACTGGCTGCGGGTGTTGGTGAAGATCAGCGTGGAGCCGGAGGAGTAAATGATCGGAATCACCTTTTCCAGCAGCTTGATGCCGAGGTGGCCGGCCCAGGGAAAGGTCTCGATCTCGTCGGGCAGCACGGTGATCATCTCGATCTGCTTTGCGTGGCGGGCGCGGATGATGGTGCGGCTGTCGGCAAATTGCTCCGGAATGAGCACGTCCATTGCCTCTTCCATGTTGCCTATGGTGGCAGAAATGCCCCAGGTGCGGAAGGTGCCGCCCCGCAGGGCCCGCAGGCGGCTGAGGGCCAGCTCGACCAGTACGCCCCGTTTGGTGCCGAGCAGCTCGTGCCACTCGTCGGCCACCACCACGCGCAGGTCGCCGAAGAATTTTTCGTACCCGCTGCTGGCCATCAGCAGGTGGAGGCTCTCGGGGGTGGTGATGAGGATCTCGGGGGGCTTGTTGCGCTGCTTCGTACGGTCGGAGCTGCTGGTATCGCCGGAGCGCACGCCCACCCGCCACTTCAGTCCCAGGTCCTCGATGGCCCGCTCGGCCGCCGACTGGATCTCCCGCGTCAGCGCCCGGATGGGCGTGAGCCACACGGCCCGCAGCCCGTTGTTGGCCTTGCCGGGGTCGTCGGGGTGCTCGGCCAGGAACTCGAGCAGGATCGGGATGATGAGGGAGTAGGTCTTGCCGCTGCCGGTGGGTGCGTTGACCAGTCCGCTCTTCCCGGCCAGGTAGGCGGCCCAGGCTTCCTGCTGGAAGGGGAAGGCCGTCCAGCCGCGGTCGGCGAACCAGTCGTCGCCGCGGCGGAGTAAGTCTTGTTGGGGGAGGGTGGCGGACACCTGGGTGGAACGGTGGAGTGGGGTGGGGGGTTCTCAGAGGTCGGTATAGAGGTTACAAAGGCTTACCGCAGAGGAAGAGAGGTACGCAGCGGTTCGCAAAGCAGCTCGGATAGTAAGGTGTGGCTGAAGTGCCCTCTGCGCATCCCTGAGCGTCCTTTGCGGTGAACCTGCCTTACCTCTGCCTACCTTACACCCCCACAAATAGCGATAAATGTTTCCAGCCCAGACGTACCTGCAACGCCGCCAAAAGCTAGCCGAAGCCCTCCAAGATGGCCTCATCCTACTCCCCGGCAACGGCGAAGCGGCCATGAACTACGCCGGCAACACCTACCCCTTTAAGCAGGACTCCAATTTTCGCTACTTCGCCGGCCACAACCGCCCCGACCTCGTCCTGACGATCGACGCCGCTAGCGACGACAGCCACCTCTACGGCGACGACCCCACCCTCGACGATATCGTCTGGATGGGCGAGCAACCCCTGGTAAAGGAACTGGCGGAGCGGATCGGGGCCGGTTACGGGGGTAGCCTCGACCAGCTCGCTACGTCGCTCAGGAAGGCCCCCACCGTACACGTCCTGCCCCCCTACCGCGAGGAGCGCCGCCGGCAGCTGCGGGAGTGGCTCGGCCGGGACCCCGAACCCAGCGAAGCCCTCATCCGCGCCGTCGTGGAACTGCGCGCCGTGAAGAGCGCCGAGGAGATAGCCGAGATGAATAAAGCCGTCCGCACCAGCCTGCAGATGCACGACGCCGCCCGCCGCAATACCAGCGCCGGCATGACCGAAGCCGAGGTGGCCGGACTCATCGAAGGGCTCGCCATCAGCGCCGGCGGCCGATTGGCGTATCCCGCCATCGTGACCCGCAACGGCCACATCCTCCACAACCACCACAACGGCAATCACCTGCGCGAGGGCGACCTGCTCCTCATCGACGCCGGTGCCGAAGCCCCCTCGGGCTACGCGGGCGACATTACCCGCACCTTCCCCATTAGTGCTAAGATGACCGATACGCAGCAGGCCGTCTACGACATCGTCGACCGCGCCAAGACCGAGGCCATCGCCGCCCTCGCCCCCGGCACCCCCTACCGGGAAATCCACGACGCCTCGGCACGCACCATCGCGGCCGGACTGAAGGAGCTCGGGCTCATGAAGGGTGACCCCGCCGCCGCCGTCGAGGCCGGGGCCCACGCACTCTTCTATCCCCACGGACTCGGCCACCTTATCGGCCTCGACGTGCACGACATGGAAGACCTGGGCGAGGACCTGGTCGGCTACGACTCGGAGTTTCAGCGCAGCTCCCTCTTCGGCACCCGCAACCTGCGCCTGGGCCGCCGCCTGCGCGAGCACATGGTGGTCACCGTCGAGCCCGGCATCTACTTCATCCCCTTCCTCATCGACCGCTGGCGCGAGGAGGGCAAGCACAAGGAATTCATCAACTACGATTCCCTCGACGCCTACCGCGACTTCGGGGGCATCCGCCTGGAAGACAATGTAGTGGTCGGGGACGCGGGTGCCCGGGTCCTCGGCTAAGAAGCGGGAGAGGTCCCCGGCGGATCAAATATTGGTGCGGGATTCGACGAGGCGGATGTCCAGCCCATAGCCCGCAAATTCCTCGCGGTGGGCTTCTAGCATCTTGCCGTAGCGGGGATTGACGTCACCATCCTCGTTTCTGATGATGAAGCCGTACTCGGTACGGCTCAGCAGGTTGCTCCACCACATCATCTGGGTGGCGCGCAGGGGGTCGGGGGCGATACGCAGGTCGGATTCCGGAGCCAGGATACCGTCACGGCCCTCGCCGAAGCGCAGGCCCAGGCAGCTGTACAGGACCTCGCCGATGTCCTCGTACTGCTTCTCGTTCACCCAGCTGTGCTGGAAGGTGGCCACGTGAATGGCGTAGCAGCACATCTCGATAAGGTTGTCCAGGTCGTCCGGGCCGGCATCCACAAAGTGTTTGGCGGTGGTGACCGGGGAGCAAATTCGTTCGTGACCGTCGATAACGGGGCGGTAATCGAGCTCATGGAAGCCGAAGCGGGTTTGGAAGTAGCTGTTGCGGCGGCGGGCGATTTCCACTTCGATGGCGGGCAACTCGTCCAGGTTGAAGCCGCAGCGGAACACGGGGACGCTGTGATTCACCAGGTCTTCAGACATGGCGTAGATTTCGTACCAGTGCTCCCGGATACCCGCCAGGTTACGTTCCACGAAGTCAGAAACATAGTCGTAGGTGACGTCCCAGAACAGCGTTTCGGCTTTGGCGTAGCTGTGGTGGTCGTTGACCGGCGTCATCGGGCGGTAGGCTTTCCAGTCGAGCAGGCCCAGGGTGTCCTTTACCCGTTGCTGAAGCCCGAGCCCGGTGAGGGCGGAGGCGCGGGGAATGTAGCCCTCCTCCTGGGAGACGAGGATGCGGTCGGCGGTGTGGTCGACCAGAGACACCTCCTTCAAGTGGGGCAGCAGCAGCCAGGCCACGGGGTTGCGGCGCAGGTTGCGGTTGGCGGCCAGGGCGTACTGCTCGGTATTGAGGTGGGTACGGGCGAAGTGATCGTCGACTTCGGAGATAAGTCCGCCTACCGACCGGGCCACCCGCTTGGCGTAGGTCCACCACTCTCCGTCCTCCGGGGTGAAGGTGCGCTGCTGGTAGGGGGAGCGGTCGTAGGCATTGGTGGGGCCTACCAGGGTGATGGAGAGCGGCCGCGGGGCGTGGTCGCCGGGCAGGATCTCGAACTTCATGAGGGTGGTCGGGAAAGCGTAGATCTCGTTGTGGTCGTAGCCCTGGTAGCCCCAGTTCTCCACCCAGTAGTGAGTGGGCTCATCCCGATCCTGCACGAAGGTGACGGCGTTCATGCCGTTCATCATCCGTTCGCCGAAAAATTCGTCGCTGCGGGTGTAACCCGGGAGTTTGCGCTCGATGCAGGTCGTCAGGTTCAGGGGGTAATCGTCCTGGATATCCTGGATCGAAAGGGAGCCCGGGCTGGCGTCTAACTGGGCGAGGTGCTTCAGCTTTCTGAGTTCGATGGGGATGAACTGATCCTCCATGGCGTCGTTACGGCCGTCTACGTAGGCCTCCGGGGCGTCGTGGTCATGGTCGCTGATCTTGGTACGGGGCAGTTCGGTGTCCGTGCGGTAGGCCCAGAGGTCGACCTGGATATCGCGGACGTTGTACTCCATTCCGACCAGATCGTGTTTTGAGATAGGCAGTACGGCGGCCACTACCGTGAAGCTTTCCGGATGGTCTTCCCCCACGTACCGGTGGCGGATCTGGGACACCTCCAGCCGGATGCTCCCGACGTCCCTGGCGCGGGCTTCGCGCAGGTCGTAGGGGAGACGAAAGGAGCCGTCGTGTCCGGAATAGCCCTGCGCCAGCCGACGCCAGGAAAGCCAGCGGGTGCGGGCCCAGAGTTCCACGTAGAGGTGGTGGATGGGCTGACCGTGGTCTTTCCTGCCGGCGTAGGTGGTGCGTCCGACGATCGAGGCGCTCGTGAAGTGCTTCCCCCAGATCCCGGGCCTGCGGGGGAACAGGCGGCGGACCTCCGCATGAATGTCCTTGGTAATACGCTGGTACGCCGTTGCCAGGTATTCGAAGATGAGCGTCGTTTTACTGGAGAATATCCGGGACTTATCCAGCGCCAGGTGGTTGATGCTCGGTAAAATGGGCATCATGGAAGGGGGCTCCCGTTTGTAGATGGATTCCCCGTGGCCGTCGACCGCGTCGTAAATGATTTTGGTCTCGCGGAGGCACTCCTCGCAGACCTCCTCCGCGTTTTCCCAGTCGCCGTTTGGTGGGTTTCCCATGGTTACTGCAGTTTGGTGGGTACGTTGTAAATGCGGTTGAGGATGCGCGGGGGCTTCTCCCAGTCGGAGGTGTTGCGGTTATCGTTATCGGGAATAGGTGGCGGATAGCCGAATAGCCGGTAATTGAGCAGGCGGGCGCGGTGGGCGAGGCCGGAGTGGGCGCGCATGTAGTTCAGGGAATTGTAGTCGTAGATCGAGTTGGCGGGAAGTACGCCGAGCGTCTTCGGCATATTGGTGATCTCGAAAGTGGTGCGGCAGCTTTCCTCCCAGTCGAGCACCTCGTCGATATTGATGTGCGCCAAGTCGCGCCAAGGGTGGGCCACGTCGTCCCAGGGTACCATATTATTAAATACTTCGGGGTCCTCGTCCACCGCGGCGGCCCGCAGCTGGATCTGCAGCAGGTATTGAGCGCCTTTCTTCTCCACCCGGTCGCGGTACTCGTACTTCAGGTAATTGCGGCCGCGGGGGTTGTGGGCGGAGACCCGCTGGTTGGGAATTTCCACGGGGTCGGGATGGTCGAGTACCCCGGTCTCCGCGCGGCGGTCTGCGGGCAGCACCCGGTACTTGGCGTACCGGGGGATGTTGTCTTCCCCGACGTAGCGGAAGGGGGTCTTACAGTAGTAACGGAGGTCGTTGAAGGATTCGGGGTTCTCGCGGATGGCCACCTCGGCGCCCCTCAGTCCGGCGGGATACTTGCGGTAGTAGTCGCGGTACTCCACAGCGTACCGCTGCTTGCGCAGCCGGGCGAACTGCAGGAAGCTGGCCGCCGACCAGAAGAGGCTGATCTCGCCGGTGTTCATCTGGAGGTCGAAAGGGCTGCGGAAATGGTGGTCGGAAAACTTGACCGACATGCTTCGGATCCCCTTGACGGCATCGTCGAGGAAGGTGGCCGTGGCGTGGCGGATGCGGCAGGGGAAGGTGCGCCCGGCCCGGAAGAAGGGGTGGCGGGGAATATCCGGATTGTCGAGGATGCGCACCATGCCGCAGGCGGCAATGCCGTTGTCGTGCGACATGCGGTGCTTGGCGAACAGGGAGGCGCCCAGGGCTACGGCGAGGGCGAAGGTCTTGGCTACGATCCACAGCAGCAGGTGGTCGGCCCGGCGGCCTAAGGTGTCCAGGAGGGCGCGGCGGATCCAGCCGGGCGGGGAATGGGTAGTCATGGGTGGGTGTGTTCAAAGTGTGCGACGGCGGCCCCGGCGGGGCGGCCGTCGATAAAGTACATGTCGATCTCCCCCTTATTCTTGGCAGCTACCTTGCCGCGGTGGACGAAGTTGTAGAGGTCGCCTACCAGGTCGCGGATGGCGCCGGAGGCGTTGATCTTGCCGGCCACGCCGCTGGATTCCATCCGGGCAGCGGTGTTGACGGTATCCCCCCAGATATCGTAGGCGAATTTCTTTTGCCCCACCACCCCCGCCACTACGGGGCCGGAGTGGAGCCCGATCCTGATATCCAGGCAGGGCACTCCCTTCTCGCGGCAGTCGCGGTTGCGGTCCTCCATCCACTCCAGGATCTCCTGGGCGGCCCGGACGATATCGTTCGCGTGGGAGGCGCTCGGGCTCGGTAACCCCGCCACGCACATGTAGGCGTCGCCGATGGTCTTGATCTTTTCGATGCGGTGCCGGCCGACGATCTCGTCAAAGGCGCGGAAGTGGACGTCGATGGTCTCGACGAGTTCCTCGGCGGTCATGGATTCCGCCAGTTGGGTAAAGCCGCAAAAGTCGGTGAACATGACGCTCACGCTGTCGAAACGACGCGGGGCCGTGCGACCGCTCCGCTTGAGCTCCTCGGCGATCTCCTGGGGGAGGATATTGAGGAGGAGAGTGTCAGACTTCGCCTTTTCCAGGCCGAGCTGGGCCGTCCGCTCGCGCACTTTTTCCTCGAGGTTCTCGTAGAGCAGGGCATTATCGATGGAAATGGCGATCTGACCCGAAAGCAGCGCGAGCAAGTCGATGCGCTCGGCGGTAAAGACGCCGGTGGCGAGCCGGTTTTCCAGGTAGAGGATACCAACGAACTTGCCGTGATTGACGAAGGGGAAGCAGAGGACTGACCGGGAAGCGCGCGCCATTAGCCGGGGGTCGTGGGCAAAGCGTTCGTCGGTGGCCGCGTCGGTGATGACCACCGGCTGCCGGGTGCGGCTGACGAACTTGACCACCGACTCCGCGACGCGGTCGCTCTGCGACAGCGGGGTACCCTGCAGGACGGTAGTATCCTGACCGTCGACGGAAAAGGTAGCCTGTACGTAAAGTTGTCCGCCCCGCTCGAGCAGCAGGACGCCCTCCTGGGCCCCGGCGTTCTCGATCACGATGGACATCAGTTTGCGCAGCATGCTCTTCAGCTGGATCTCGCCGGACAGCGAGGTAGCGGCCTTCAGGACGCTCTGCAGGTCAAGTACGGAAGTGTCTCCGTAAGTGGTGACCGACTGCAGGCTGCCGGTGGCCAGGAGGGGGTCTCCGCGGCGGCTCAGCCCGGATACGTAGTCGGGATAGTGCAGCTTGAGGTCGGCGACCTTGGCATCGGCCCCCCATTCCCGGTAGGAGCTGAAGGCGGATTTGAAGTGGAACTCGGCCAGTTTTTCGAATCCGTGATCGAGGTAGGCCCGTCCCGCCAGTTCGTAGGCGAGGGCGGCCTCGTGGACGTAGTCGTGGGCCGTGGCACCGGTAATGGCGCGGTCGTAAGCCAGGCGGGCCGCGGAGAAGCGGCCGAGGGCGCGGTGGCGCTCGGCCTCGATCAGGTCGGCTTTATGGCGGTAATTCTCGGGGGCGTGCTTGGCCCACTTACGCATCTTCTTCAGGTTGGCGGTGGCCTGGCGGAGATAGTGGCCTCCCGCCGATCCCTTGGACTGGGCGTAGAGGTTCAGGTACACGATAGCCTCGTAGAAGTGGTGGTTGGGGATCTCGAACTTGGCCAGTACCGCCTCCAGCAATTCTCGGCAGCGGGCCGCGTGCACGGCCGCGCCGGCGTAGTCACGGAAATGGCAGCCGAGGATCAGCTTGTTGAAGTGGATAAAGAAGATACCCGTCTGGTCCTGCCGCTCCGTGTTCTGAGCCATCATCTTTTCCTCGTCGTACGCCGCCCCGGTAAGCACGAGCGGGTCGGCCGATTTGCCCATGAAGTTGCGCATGGTCTGGCGGTATACCTCGTTGTAGTTCTCATTGGTCTCCTGCCGGAGCTGGCGGTAGGCCTTGCTGTAGGCCGCGGCCTCCTCCTCCACCCGGGACAACCGCCGCCCGATCAGGAAGGAATGAATGCAGTAGATGTTGGAATTGATGCAGGCGAACTCGATGGCACCGGTTTCCAGGCCGATGTGGTAGGATTCCTGGAGCGGGCGCAGGGTATTGCGGACGTGCTCGTTCCAGTTCACGATGAGGGCGTAGACGGGGCAGTAGATCTGGGTGATCCAGGCCCGCTCGTGGAACTGGTCCATGAGGCGTAGCCCGAGCTTGCCGTAGCGGTAGCCCCCCTTCATATCCTCGAGTACCCCGCACAGGATTACGCCGTAGGTGGCGAAGGCAAAGGCACTCAGGGCCGTATTGCCGTACTTGAGCGACATGCGGCACATGCGGAAGATGACCAGCGGGAACAGGGTAGGCCGGGCCCAGTAGGACGAGGAGGCGATGTCGGCGATGATGCGCATCGCCGCGATCTTGCGGGGGTCGGTCATAACGGGCAGAGCCGCGAGGTCGTCGATACTCTTGCCGGCCAGCCGAAACTTGGTGTGCAGCAAGTCGGTCATCACGTGCGGCAGCGCAGGCTTGCGGGGAAACTTCTCGCCGAGCCGGGCCAGCACCTCCAGGCCGGTGTCGATGGCCTCGTGCAGCTGGTTCTTGGCCTTGAAGGAGAGGATGCGGATCTCGTAGGCCTGCACCTTTTCGAGCAGGTCCTGTGCGCGGTCGAGCAGTATGGCGATGAGGGCCTCCATACGGTCGAAGTCGCCACTAAGGTAGTAGCACTCCGCGGCCTCGGTATACAGGTCGCGGGTCAGGGTGTAGTGGGTCGTCCAGGCCCCGTCGGGCAGCAGGTCGATACCGATCTGGAGGTATTCCGCGGCGCGGCCGAAGGCCGAGGCGGATTTGGCCCGCCGGCCGGCCAGCAGGTTGAGTCCGATGAGGCGGTCGCGCTCGTCGGGGTCGGCAATGGCCGGAAGTCCGCGGTTGAGCTGGTTGACGATGTCGAACAGCTTTTCTCCGCGTTGGTCCTCGGGGGTGTTGGCCAGCATCAGGCGACCGATCTTTTCGTGCACCGCGGGCCGCTCTTCGACCGGAATGAGGGAATAAACAGCCTGTTGGATGCGGTCGTGGGCGAATTTGTATTCGTCTTCGATGGTCAGGATGAGCCCTTCGGAGAGAGCGGGAAAGAGGCCGTCGCGGAGTGCGGCTCCGTCGAGTCCCTCGATCACGCGGAGCGTCTCCGGATGGAAGGCGCCGCCGATCGCGGATCCGACGCGCAGCAGGGACTGGGTGGCGGGGGGCAGCCGGCGCACCTTGTCGGCCATCAGGGTCACGACATTGTCGGTGATGTCACGCTGGCGAACGCGGTTCAGCTCCCAGGTCCATTCCCGGCGCCCCCGGTCGAAGTACAGCAGTTCCTCTTCGTAGAGGGAATAGAGGAACTGGGTGGTGAAGAAGGCGTTGCCACCGGTCTTGGCGCACACCAGCTCCGTAAGGGGGCGGCAGTCGGCGGGGGCCACGGCGGTGGCGTCGGAGATCAGTTGGTTTACGTCCTCATTGGAGAGGTTACCGATGTGGATCACGGAACACGCAGCCCCGGTCTCCCGCAGTTCCTCGATGGTGTGCAGCAGGGGGTGGGAGGCGTCGGTCTCGTTGTCGCGGTAGGCGCCGACGCAGAGGAAGTGACCGTTCTCGAGGTCGGTCAGCAGCATGCGCAGCAGCTCCAGGGAAGCGGAATCGGCCCACTGCAGGTCATCGATAAAGACCACGACGGGACTGCCGGCCCCGGAAAGCGCCCGCACGAACTTGCGGAACACGTAGTTGAAGCGGTTACGGGATTCCGAGCCGGCCAGCTCCGGAATTTCCGGCTGCGGGCCGATGATGTGTTCCAGGTTCGGGATGACCTCCGTTAGTACCCGGCCCTCGGTCCCGACGGCCTGCCGGATCCCCGCGCGGAAGCGCTCCAGGACGTCCACCTGCTCGGTCAGGACCAGATCAACGAAGCGTGAAAAGGCCTGCAGCAGGGCGAAGTAGGGCACGGCGCGCTGGAACTGGTCGAACTTGCCCTCCACGAAGTAGCCGCGGGCACCGGTGACCGGCTTGTAGATCTCATGGACGAGCGCCGACTTACCGGTACCCGAGTAACCGGCTACCAGGACGGTCTCCAGGTCCCCGCCGGCGGTCCGCCCGAAGGCCCGTAGCAGGGCGGCGACCTCCTCTCCCCGTCCGTAAAGGTGCTGGGGAATGCGGAAGCGGCCGGAGAAGTCATGCTCCCCCAGTTCGAATTCCGCGATGGTACCGCCGCTTTCGTATGCCCGCAGGCAGCGGCACAGGTCTTCCTCCAGGCCGTGGGCCGACTGGTAGCGCTGCTCGGCGTTCTTGGCCATCAGCCGCTCCACGATACGGGCAACCGCCGGGGGTACGGCCTCGTTCAGCTCCCGGATGGGCGTCGGTTGCTGGGCCATGTGGCAGTGGACCAGCTCCAGGGGATCATGCGCCTCAAAGGGCCGCCGGCCGGTGAGCAACTCATAGAGCACCACGCCGGTGGAGTACAGGTCGGTGCGGTAGTCGACGGTGCGGTTCATGCGGCCCGTCTGCTCGGGGGAGATGTAGTACAGATTGCCCTCGAGGTGCTCGGGGTTGCCGGCCTGGCGCACCTTGAGGTCAATGCGCGAGGCGATGCCGAAATCGATCACCTTCACCCGCCGGCCGGGCAGGTCGAGGAGGAGGTTGAAGGGGCTGATGTCCCGGTGGATCACCCCGGCGCCGTGGATCTCTCCCAGGGCGGCACTGATGGCTACGGCCGCGTGGAGAAAATCCCCGAGCTGGGCCGGCTTACCGTCAAAGGCTTCGGCCAGGGTGGGGGCGTTGATCCATTCGAGGAAGAGGCTGGGGCGCTGCCGGGAACGGGAAAAACCCAGCACCTTGCGGACGGCGGGAAGGTCGAGCTGACGGGTGATCTCGTATTCGTGGCGGAAGCGGGCGATCTCGCGGGGGGTGGGAAACTCAATGTTCAGGGTCTTGCGAAGCACAGGCCGCCCCCACCGGCTCTCGGGCTGATGGAAAATTTTGGATCGTACGCTTTCGTACACCAGCTTTTCTGTCGACATGGTTAGTAAAATTGCTGGGTCCGGTGTCAACAAGACATTAGAGCATTAATATACCTTACTTTATACTGTAAAAGTTACAACAGGGGATATTTATGTCTGGCGGGTCAGGGCCCGCGGTCGCCCCGGCGTCAGCGTCCGCCTTTGCACCCGCGCACCCGCCCGAAAATCCGGCCGCATTGCACCTAAATCGCGGCCCCCACGTTACGTTAGCCGTTGTAATCCCCTGATCCTATGCGCTATTTACTCCTGCTCTGCCTGCTCAGCCTCGCCCCGTGCCTGCTTACCGCGCAGTCCAACCAGCTGGCGCAGCAGTACTTCATGGACGGCGAGTACGAGAAAGCGGCTGAGCTGTACCGTGCGCTGGCCGAGGAGAACTACAATCCTTTCTACTT
>JBGTHX010000205.1:0-34232 GCA_041746055.1 Lewinella sp.
GTAGCAACGTAAAAGATCAAAAAAGACGGTGATGCACTCACGGTACGCCTGGTGCGTAATCCCGATATTGCCTACGATCTCGGCCAGCAAAAGCGGCCCGGACAGTACTTAATCGGCTTCGCCCTCGAGACGGAAAACGGCACCGAAAATGCCCGGGTCAAGCTTAACCGCAAGAACCTGGACCTCATCGTTTTGAATTCCCCGCGCGATCCCGGCGCGGCCTTTGGTCACGACACGAACCAAATCCGCCTCATCGACCGCAATAAGGTGACCGACTTCGAGTTAAAACCTAAACGCGCCGTGGCGGACGATATCCTCGACCGCCTCGTCGCCGAAACGCAAACGCCATGAGACTCACCCTCCTGTTCCTCCTCCTGGGCAGCTGCCTGCTGAGCGCCCAGAGTGAAATCAACTGGACGCTCAACGTCAATACCCAGCAGATCACCCAGACCGACAAGCGGGTATTCGAGACGCTGGAGAAGGACCTGCTCACCTTCCTCAACGGCCGTACCTGGACCAACGACCGCTTCCTCGAAGAGGAACGGATCGACGCCACCCTCTTTCTTACCCTGGCCGAAGTGACCCGCGAGGCCGGCGGCGGCGAGCAGCTCGTCCCCAACCGCTACTCCGGCACGCTGGCCATTCAGACCTCCCGTCCGATCTACGGCACCGGGCAGGCCACTCCCGTCCTGAATTACCAGGATAAGCGGCTGGAATTTTCCTACGAGCAGTTCGAAGCCATCCAGTTATCCGAGCAAAGCTTCACCTCCGAACTTGCCTCGATCCTGGGCTTCTACGCCTACCTGGTAATCGGGATGGACTACGACACCTTCTCCCCCATGGGTGGTCAGCCCTACTTCGAACAGGCCCAGGCGCTCTACAACCGGCTACCCAACGGACTCGCGAACAGCGGAGGGTGGACCGCCGCCGGTAAGACCAACAACCGCTACTTCCTACTGGAGAACCTGCTGAGCCCGCGCATGGTGCCGATGCGGCGCGCCAGCTACACCTACCATCGGCTGGGCCTGGACCAGATCCTGCTCGATCCGGCGGCGGCCCGAAATGCTATGACCCTCGCCATCGAGGACATGCAGGCCGCCAACCAATCCTACCCCAACAGCGCACTGGTGCAGTCCTTTGTGGACGCCAAGCGCGAGGAGATCATCGCCGTCTACCAGGGCGGCAACCCGGCCGAGCAGGCCGCGGTGATCCAGATGATGTCACGGATTGATCCCGCCCAGTCGGGTACCTACCGGTCCATCCGCACCGGAGGAGCTCCCGCCGCGCAGGGAATGGCACGTCCGGTTACCCGTGCGCAAGCCGGTAAGCGATAATCTCGTCGTGGTCGAACTCCCCGTCGAATTTGGCCTCTTCCTTTGACGTAACCGTTGATTCGGCGGGTACCCGCCCTTCGGCCACCGCGGCCAGTACGCTCGGGTGGATATAGTATTCCCGGCACACGGCCGTGGTGTTGCCCAAAAACTCCGCTACCCGTTCCACCACCCGCAGGTCCGCGCGTTCGGGTAGCTCCCCATTGTTCTCTTCGAGCAGTTCCCAGTAGGCATCCACCGCCGCGGCGGTTCCGGCCCAGGTGCGGAAGTATTTGCTGCTGAAGCTGGGCCCCACTACCTCGCGCACCATTTCGTTGACGTCCTGGCTATCGAGGTTATGCATCTTGCCATCCTCGCCCCGGTACCGGAATACCTCATAGCCCGGCAGCTCGCTCATATTGCTGATCAGCCGTACGAGGGAGGGCTCACTCAGGTCGACGGCACGGTCGATGCCGCTCTTGCCCACGTATTCGAAGTGGATGCCTCCCGCGTCGACCCCCACGTGCTTGCGCCGCAGGGTCGTGAGCCCGATGGTACCGTTCCGCTTGCGGTAGCTGGAGTTACCTACCCGCATGCCGGTTTCGTCCATCATGGCTAGGGCCACGGCGGCGACGCGGTCGTGGCTCCAGCCGCGGCTATCGTCCTCGATCAGCGACCGCAGGGTACGGCGGGCGCCGGGCAGGGCGTTGGCGAATTCCAGCAGGGTATTGAACTTGTTGAGTTGCTTAAAGGCCAGCCAGTCAGGGTGGTAGCGGTACTGTTTGCGGCCGGCCTCGTCGCGGCCGGTGCTGAGCAGGTGGCCGTTTTCGAGCGGACAGATCCACACTTCCGTCCAGGCCGGGGGGATGGCCAGCGAAGCCAGGCGGTCCTGGATGAGTTTGTCTTTAATGGGGGTACCGTCTTCCCGGAAGTACTGAAAGCCCTTTTTGAGGGGTTTGCGCGTCCAGCCGGGTTGCTCGTCGGATACGTGGACGAGGTCTGGAAGGCTAAGAAGATCGGTGCGGTCGGCCCCCATAAGGGTTGAGTTCAGTTGCTTCCCAGTATAAGGTAGGCGGGGGGGCTCCGTGTTCTATTGGGCGTCGCGGATTTTAGCAATGCGGGCACGTATGTCATCCAGCAGTGCGGGAGGTGGAGCCTGAGCACGAATATTTCGCTTCAGGAGCACCCGGAGAGCCAGGGTATCGGTGAGGCAGGCGGCGGCGTCCTCGGGGGATTGCACCGGATGGCCGGCCACCTCGGGCTGCCGGTTCGTAGGGGCGGAACTACCGCCCGGGCGGGCTTGTGGTTTTTCGTACATGACGTGCTGAATTGAAACGTGCCACCTCCGGCGGGCGGGGGTGGCACGGGGTTAACCTAAATTTCTCGTGTTGACGATGCCGAAGGTCGCTTCGGCGTAGTGGCTCAGTTGCTTGAAGAGCGCGATCCTGGCCCGGCGGGTTACGGACTTGACGGTATTCAGCGGCATTTCCATGGCCTCAGCGATTTCCCTCTCGGCGAAGTCGTACAGGTCGGCCATGAGTACGATGGCCCGCTGCCGGTCGTCGAGCCGGGTCATCGCGCGGAGCACCTGATCGCTGAAGTCACGGTCCAGTGCCCCGCTGATGCGAAGGTCCGCGAACCCGGCCAGCGAGCTTCCGGTGTCGCGCAGGTGGTAGGCGGTACGCTCGTCCAGCTCACTTTCCCCGCGCCGCTTCCGCTTGCGGTAGTCGTTGAGGAAAAGGTTGCGGGCCAGGCAGAAGAGCCAGGCGCGGGCGTTGGTATCGAAGTCGTACAGGTCCAGCTTCACGTAGGCACGCGCAAAGGTCTCCTGCGTCAGGTCGGCGGCGTCGCTGGGCTGGCCGGTCATGCGCAGGAGGAAATTGTACACTACTCTGGTAGTGGATCAGCAGCTCCGCTTCGAAGAGGTGGTCGCGGTCCGTGCGTGCCATATTGATGGTCAGGGTTTAGGCCTGGAAGATCGGGTGTGGGGAGAGAATGCCGGAGCCGCCCGCTAAAGTTGCAGCGGCGCTATTTTTTTGTCGGGGCCGCGGGTGCCCGGGCCATCCGAAAGGCCGGAGAGGGCCCGTGGGGAACCGTGGGAGGTCAGGTTTGCGTACCTTTGTGCGCGCTTCACTAAAACGTGTCCTATGATCAGCTACTACGCCAGCCAGAACGGCCAGTTGGGACCGGTGGAGCAGCCGGGACCGGACGCCTGGATCCACCTCTCGCCCCCCTTCTCCTCCGAGGAACTGCCCGAGATCGCCGAGCGCTATGACCTGCCGATCGATTTTTTGACGGACCCGCTCGATATCGACGAACGCTCGCGCTACGAGCGAGAGGATGACGCCCGCCTGATCGTCGTCAACACTCCGGTGCTCAGCCAAGTGGAAACGGAGAATGACAGTATCTACATCACCGTGCCGATCGGTATCATCCTCACGCCGGAGGCGCTGATCACGATTACTTCTACCCCGGACCACCCGGTGCTGCAACTCTTCATCGACAACAAGCTGCGGAACATCGACCCCGCCCGCCGCAGCCAGTTCGTACTGCGCATCTTTGAGCACACGGTGTACCGGTTCCTCACCTGCCTGAAGCGCCTCAACGTGAAGCGCAACCTCATCGAGCAGGAACTCTACGATAGCAGCCGGAACCGTGAGCTGAAGCAACTACTCAGCATCGAAAAATCCCTGGTCTATTTTATCAATGCCCTCAACGGCAACGAACTGCTGAAGATGAAAATGAAGCGGGCCGACTTTCTCGGCATCCGCCACGACGAGGACCAGTGGGACCTCTTCGAAGACATTATCATCGATAACGGACAGGCCCTGGAAATGGCCAATATCTACACGAATATCCTCAACGGAACCATGGATGCCTACGGCTCCATTATCTCCAACAACCTGAACATCACCATCCAGCGGCTGACGCTGATCACGATCATCCTTACGGTTCCGATGGTCATCGCCAGCTTCTACGGTATGAACGTGCCCATGCCCCTGCAGGAGGGCCGTTACACCTTTTTCTTCATCCTTATCCTATCCATCGTGCTGAGCGTAGCCGTGATCTTCTACTTCCGCCGCAAGCGCCTCTTCTAGGGCCTCACGGGAGCATACTGTTTTTGGCTACCTTTACGACATTTGAGCTAAAGTCCCTTACATGCCTCACTCTACGATAACCGGTATCGGCCACTACGTACCGAAAAATGTAGTCACGAACCAGGACCTGACGAAAGTTATGGAGACCAGTGACGAATGGATCCGCGAACGCACGGGCATCCAGGAACGGCGGTACATCGACCGCGGCAAGGAGACGACCACCTCCCTGGCGCTGGAGGCTTCGCTGCGCGCCATCGCGGACGCCGGCATCGACAAGGAAGATATCGACTTTATCATTTTCGCTACCCTTAGTCCCGACTACTACTTCCCCGGATCCGGCGTCCTGCTGCAGCGGGAACTGGGGATCGCCAAGACGGAGATCGCCGCCCTCGACATCCGGGCCCAGTGCTCGGGCTTCATCTACGGTCTGAGCACCGCCGACCAGTTCATCCGCTCCGGAATGTACAAGCGGATCCTGCTGGTGGGCGCCGAGGTACACAGCGTAGGACTTGACTTTTCGACCCGCGGCCGCAACGTCAGCGTGATCTTCGGCGACGGCGCCGGCGCGGTGATCCTGGACGCCACCGAAGACCGTGACGTAGCCGTGCTCTCCACGGTCATGCACAGCGACGGTACCTACGCCGAGAAACTCAGCTACATGTACCCCGGCGCCCACGGCGGCTACTTCATCGAGAAGTACGGCATCGAAGATTTCGACGTCGACTACGACCTGGATAACAACAAATACGGCGGGGTATTCTTCAACCAGGAGATGCTCGACCGCAACCGCGTGTACCCCCACATGGAGGGCCAGGTGGTCTTCAAAATGGCCGTCCGCAAATTTCCGGAGGTGATCATGGAGGCCCTCACGAAGGCCGGACTCGAGATCGGGGACCTGGACATGCTCATCCCCCACCAGGCCAATCTCCGCATCAACCAGTTCGTGGCCCACACCATGAACCTGCGCGACGACCAAGTGTACAACAACATCATGCGCTACGGCAACACCACCGCCGCCAGTATTCCCCTGGCTCTTTCCGAGGCCCGGGACGAAGGAAAGGTGAAGAAGGGAGATGTAGTCACCCTGGCTGCCTTCGGCGCCGGATTCACCTGGGCCGCGGCCGTGCTCCGCTGGGGCATATAAGCCGGTACTAGGGCAGCACCTCCGCTACGGTGAAGATGCTCCCCCCCACGAATACGATATCACTGGCTCGCGCGGCTGCCCGGGCAGCCGCGTAACCGGCTGCAACGGAGTCGTAAGCCTCTCCGTGCAGCGCGTAAGCCGCCGCGGCCCCGCGCAGGCGATCGGCTGCCAGTCCCCGCGGAATATCCGCCTTCACGAAATAGTAGCGGGCATCGGTCGGAAACAGCGGGAGGGCCTTCGTAAGGTCCTTATCGTTCACCACGCCAAGCACGATGTGCAGCAGTCCGCCCGCTCCTTCACGTAATTCCGTAAGGCGCCCGAGCACGGGCCGCAATCCCTCCCCATTGTGGGCGCTGTCGGCCAGCACCAGCGGCGGGCCCTCCTCCAGCACCTGCCAGCGGCCCACGTAGTAGGTGAGTTCGTGGACGTGGGCGAAGGCGTGATCGACCCGCTCCGGGTCCAGCGGGAGGGCACCGGTACGGTCCAGTTCGCGCAGGGCGGTCCAGGCGGTCTGGAGGTTACGGGAGGCAAAGGGACCCCGCAGGTCGGTCTCAAAGTTGCGGCGCGGGGACTGGTCGGCATAAGTGATCGCTGCGTGCCGTTCGGCGGCCACCCGCTCGAAGACCGGGGTGGTTTCCGATTGGGTCTCCCCGATCACTACGGGGCGCCCCGGCTTGATGATACCCGCCTTCTCCCCGGCGATCTCGGCGAGGTTATCCCCGAGGAATTGCATATGATCGTAGCCGATGTTGGTGATTACCGAAAGCTCGGGGTCGACCACGTTGGTGCTATCGAGCCTCCCGCCCAGACCCACTTCGAGAACGACCCACGGCACCTGCGCGCCCGCAAAATAATCCAGTGCCATGGCCACCGTGATCTCGAAAAAGCTGGGTGAGATGCGCTCGATGGCCGGTTGGATGCGCCGCGTGAAGTCCACCACGGACTCCTCCGGGATAAAGACGCCGTCGATCTTGATGCGCTCCCGAAAATCCTGGTAGTGCGGACTGGTGTACAAGCCCACGCGGTAACCATGCGCGAGCAAGGCCGCGGCCAGGAGATGACTGACCGTACCCTTCCCGTTGGTGCCCGCCACGTGAACGTAACGTAGGCGGCGTTCCGGGTGACCGAGTTCTTCCAGGAGCAGGCGGATATTGGTGAGGTCCTTCTTCATGGCCGCGTCGCCCTGCCTTTGGTACATGGGCAGGCGGGTGAAGAGGTAGTCTAGGGTTTCGGAGTAGGTCATGGAGGCGTGCTGGGTGCTGGGGTGGCAAAGCTAGCAACTCGGCGGGTGGCTGTACCTTCGCCCCATGAAGAGGAAGGAGCAGATACTATCGATGCTGGAGCGTGCCCCGCGGGATTCTTTCCTGCGCTTTGCCCTGGCTAAGGAATGGGAACAGGAGGGCGACGACCCCGCGGCGCTCGAGATTTACACCAGCCTGGTGACCGACGACCCGAACTACGTGGGTACCTACTACCACCTGGCCAAGACGCTACAGCGCCTGGACCGCCCGGCTGAGGCCTGGAAGGTGTACACGACCGGCATGGAGGTTACGCGGGCGCTCGGCGAGCAGCACGCCATGCGGGAACTGGCGGGGGCGCGGCTGGAACTGGGCGACGAGGAGGACTTCGACTAAAGACGGTACTTCGGCGAGACGGCCAGACGGCTGCGGCTTTCACTGCGGCTCAGGAGGGCACCGTCTGTCCGCCCTTCCTGTACCGGGGCATAGTCCGGGATGCGGGTGACGGGGCGGCTGTCCGAGTTGAGTTCCTCCACGCTCTCCGCCCGTTGGGCGAGAATCGTGGCCGAGCTGTGGAGCGATAGCTGGGATAGGGCGGCGAAGCCGGCGACGAGAAGGATGGCCGCGGCGATGATCCAGGGACGAAGGCCCAGGATGCGGGAGCCGGGCCGGCGACCGTCGAGGCGGGCTTCGATACGGTCCCAGCTGCGGGGCGAGGGGCGCCGGCGCATATCCCGCGCGGTACGGCGAAACTGACGGTCGAAAGGATCGGGGGTTGACATGGATTGGGCGGTTAGCGGGCTGGGTAGCCCAGTTTTTCCAGGAGCTCACGCAGCCGCTTTTTGGCCAGGATGAGCTGTGATTTACTAGTATTGACGCTGATGTCCAGCTTCTCTGCGATCTCGCGGTGCTTGTAGCCCTCGATCACGTAGAGGTTGAAGACGGTGCGGTAGCCGGTAGGCATATTATCGAGCAGATCGAGAATGTCGCGTTCGGCCAAGTGTTCCGCGGCGGCGGCCGGAATAGAATACGCGGCCGGGTTCACCTCTTCCAGTTCGCTCGGCCGCTTCAGGGCGTGCATCTTGCGCAGGAGCATAAGGGCTTCGTTGACCACGATCCGGCGGATCCACCCTTCGAAACTTCCATTTTCGGTGAAGGTGTCGATCTTGTCAAAGACCCGGAAGAAGGCCGATACCAGCACGTCGTCGGCATCAGCATCCCGGCGGCAGTAGCGGCGGGCCACGGAGGCCATCAGCGGGGAGAAGCGGTCGTACACCGCGCGCTGGGCCTGGCGGTCGTTTGCTCTGCAGCCGGCGATCATTTCGGGCTCGGTCAAGGTCTGGGGCTTCTTTGATTACGGAAGCAAGATGCGGGTCGCCTCCGGATTGGTGGGCCGGTACCCGAAAACGGCCGCGAAGTGCTGTTCCAGTACCGGCATTACCTCCTCCAATTCTACGGGCCGGCGCAGTTCGACGCTCATGCTGGTCACCGAGCGATCGGCCTCCGCAATGCCGCACGGCACGATGTGGGCGAAGTGGGTGAGGTTGGGCCGAACGTTCAGGGCCAGTCCGTGCATCGTGGTCCAGCGGCTAAGGTGCACCCCGATGGCGCAGATCTTGCGCCGCGGCTGCCTTCGGGCCGGGTCACCGGCCAACCACACGCCGGTGAAGCCAGTATCCCGTTCGCCGGTGAGGCCGAAGTCCGCCAGGGTGCGGATCACCACCTCCTCCAGGCTGCGCACGTAGCGATGGACGTCGTGGAAGAATTCGTCCAGGTCGAAGATGGGATAGGCCACCAGCTGCCCAGGACCGTGGTAAGTGATGTCCCCTCCCCTGTTGATTTTCAGGAAGGTAAAACCCCTTTCTTCCAGCTCTTTCCCGGACAGCAGCAGGTGGTCCTCCGAGCCGGACTTCCCCAGGGTAAAGACCGGCGGGTGCTCCACCAGCAGCAGGTGATGGTGCTGGGGCACGGGGGGCAGGCCGGCATCGCGGCGCTTCCGATTGGCGAGCTTGTGGTCCACTACGGCGCGGTGCATCCGGGTCTGGATATCCCAGGCCTGGCGGTAGTCTACGCGACCAAGGTGATGTACGTGAACGGCGGGCATAAAGGGTAAACGCCCCGGCGGGGTGCGCGGGTTGCCCGGGCGGGTCAGTCCAGCCCGATGGTCATTACGATCTTGCCTACGTTGGCGTTGCTGGCCATATAGCGGTGGGCATCCGCTACCTCCTCCCAGTCGTAGATGGTATCCACTACCGCCTGCAGCGTGCCGTCGGCGAAGTGGGGCCAGATCTCCCGGCGGAAGTCGGCGGTGAGCCGCTGCCGGTAGTCGTCGGTCCGGCTGCGCATGGTGGTGCCGGTGAGCTGGATGCGCTTGCGCAGGAAGGGGGCTATGGTGAAATCGGGCACCCGCGAGCCGCCGAGGGCCGCGAGGCTGACGATGCGTGCGTCGGTGGCGCAGCATTCGAGGTTCTTGTTGAGGTAAGGTCCGCCCACGAAGTCGAGGATGACATCCACCCCCTTGCCGGCGGTGTAGTCAAGAACGGCCTCCGCGAAGTCCTCGGTGTGGTAGTCTATGCTGCGGGCCGCGCCGAGCTCTTCCACGGCATCGTGTTTGCTGCTGCTGGCGGTGACGATGGGCAGGGCCCCGGCCAGTTTAGCCAGTTGGATGGCGGCGGTGCCTACTCCACTGGCTCCGGCGTGGATAAGGACGATGTCGGAGGGTTGCATCCGGGCGATCCAGTGCAGTGCCTGGTAGGCGGTGAGGAATACTTCCGGGATGGCCGCCGCTTTCGTGAAAGACAGCTTTTCGGGCAGCTTGAGCAGCATGCGGTAGTCCACGGCGATCTGCTGGGCGTAGCCTCCCCCGTTGACCAGGGCGCAGACGTTATCGCCGACCTCATAGCCCTTGACATCGCTGCCCACGGCCATAATGGTGCCGGCTACTTCCAGTCCGAGGATGGGGTTAGCACCCGGGGGTACCGGATACTTCCCCTCCCGCTGCAGCAGGTCGGCGCGGTTGAGGGCGGTGGCGGCGACGTGGAGCAGGACCTGGGAGTGGGTGTAGGTGGGATCGGGAACTTCGGAGAGGTAGAGCCGGCTTTCGTCACCGGGCTGTTCGAAGAGGATGGCCTTCATAATAAGGAGGAATTTCGGCCGGTGGCCGGTAGATCAATCGGTTCAGGTTCGGCCGAGCTCCACGGCCCGGTCCAGGGCGGCACGGGCGCCGGCCTTGATATCTTCGAATACGCCCGTGGACCGGAAGGTGTTCAGCGCGGCCTCGGTGGTGCCTCCCTTACTGGATACCCGCTGGATCCATTCGCGGCAGCTGAGGTCGTTCTTCATCTGCAGTTCTACCGCGCCGCGGAAAGTCTGGGCAACGAGCAGTTCGGCCTGGCTCTCGTTGAAGCCCATGTCGGTGGCCGCCTCGATCATGGCCTCCATAAAGTAGAGCACGTAAGCCGGTCCGCTGCCGCTGATGGCCGTGGTGGCATCGATGCTGTACTCGTCGTCTACGTAGATCGCCTTCCCGGTGGTATTGAGCAGGTTCTGGACGAGCACCAGTTCGATGCGGGTGACCGCATCGCTGGCGGTGTAGCTGGTCATCCCAAGACCGATCTGGGCGGGCAGGTTCGGCATAGCGCGGATGACCTTCTCCACGCCGAGTCCCTCGCGGATGGACTGCAGGGTGACGCCGGCCATGATGGAAAGGTACACCTGCTGGGGATCGGTAAGGGGCCGAAGCGCACGAAAGAGTGCGCTGCTGTCCTGGGGCTTGACCGCGAGAATGACGAGGTCGGCCGCGGCCAGGCAGTATTCCGCGCTGGTGTACACGCTGCCGATTTTTTCGGACCGCAGGGCTTCGGCTTTTTCCGGCATCCGCTCGAGGATCATCAGGTCCTCCTGGTGCACGAGGTGAGCCCGGAGGAGGCTCCGGGCGTACGTCATGCCCATGTTCCCGCCGCCGATTACCAAAATCTTCATCTTGCTGTATTTGCGGCGAAGATAAACATCCTGGCGGCCGGCATCCTTGTCTATACATAGATTAAAGGACCCACCGGTGCAGTCAACATATGTCCCCTCACCGATGTATAATTTGTAAGCACATGAAACCTATGCCATCCATAGAAGAGGAGATCAAACAGTCCAGTTTCCGGTCTCCCGCCCACCGAACCCAGGTTAACATCATCTACACCGCCGCCTGGATCAATCAGCAGACCACTCAGGCGCTGCGCCCCTTTGGACTGAGTATCCAACAGTTCAACATCCTGCGCATCCTGCGGGGCCGCAATGGCAAGCCCGCTACCGTGAAGCTGCTCACTGAGCGGATGCTGGACAAGATGAGCAACGCCAGCCGCCTCGTCGATAAGCTTAAGGAAAAGGGATTTGTCAAGCGGCAGGAATGCGAGACAGACCGCCGCCGCGTGGACATCGTCATTACCGAAGCCGGACTGGAGGTCACGCAGCAGGCCAGCCAGGCCGTTGAAGACAATATGCACGAGCACTTCAGGAATCTGCAGGAGCGCGACTTCGACCAGCTAAGCGAGATGCTTGACCGGCTGCGGGGGTAGAAGAGCAGCTGCCTTCTGTGAAAATTTGTAACTAGTAGTCAACTGCTGCTCCGGCGGCGAGTTCCACCCATGTATAGTCAACCACCGTATATATGAACAAGCATCTACTACTTCTGCTCTTTGTGTTCTTCACCCTCAGTGGCCTGCAAGCCCAGCGAACCCTCACCGGCACGGTAACCGACGAAGATGGCGACGGACTGCCCGGCGCCTATATCACCGTCAAGGGTTCCACCCTGGGTACCACCTCCGACTTCGACGGCACCTATACCATCTCCGTCCCGGAGGCGGCCAACACCCTCATTTTCTCCTTTCTCGGCTTCGGCACGCTGGAGGTAGCGATCGGAGATAGCGACCAGATTGATGCCATTCTCGTCGCGGGCACCGTTCTCGACGAGGTAGTCCTCATCGGCTCCCGCTCCGCCGGACGTACCAAACTGACCACTGCAGTTCCGGTTGATGTGGTGAACGTGACCGAGGTCGCGACCGCCACGGCCCAGACGAACGTCAACCAGTTGCTCAACTACGTGGCGCCGAGCTTCTCGTCCAATACCCAGACGATCTCGGACGGTACCGACCACATCGATCCCGCCTCGCTCCGCGGTCTGGGTCCCGATCAGGTGCTGGTGCTGATCAATGGTAAGCGCCGCCACAACACCTCGCTGGTCAACGTCAACGGCACCTTCGGCCGCGGTAACGTGGGAACCGACCTCAACTCCATCCCGGTAGCTGCCATCGAGCGCATCGAGATCCTGCGGGACGGCGCCTCCGCCCAGTACGGTTCGGACGCCATCGCCGGCGTGATCAACATCATCCTGAAAGAAAAGACCGGACTGAGCGTGAACGCGGAGACCGGTGCCTACCTGAGTTCCGAGATCCCCGACTACCAGGGTTCTACGGACGGTGAGTTCAACCAGATCAGCGCCAACTACGGTATCCAGCTCAACGAGAACGGCGGCGTCCTGAACTTCACCGGCGTCTTTGACGACCGCAACTACACGAACCGGATGAAGGAATTCACCGGCAACATCTTCAGCGGCTTCAACAATCCGGCCTCGGGTGCGGATCCGGGTGCGGACATCACCGAGCAGGAACTCGCACGTCGCGGGCTCGACCGCAGTGACTTCAATATGCGGGTGGGCCAGTCGGCGCTGCGCAACGGCGGCCTGATGTACAACTTCAAGCTTCCCGTCGCCGCCGCTACGGAGGTGTACAGCTTTGGCGGACTCAACTACCGCCGCGGTAACGCCACCGGATTCTACCGCCTGCCCAACCAGGAGCGGACCGTCACCGACATTTACCCGAACGGCTTCCTGCCCGCCATCAACTCCAACATCGGTGACGCGAGCATGGCCATCGGTATCGTGAGCGTGTACAATAAGTGGGAGGTGGACTTCAGCAACGTCTACGGACGGAACAGCTTCAACTACCTGATCAATAATACGCTGAACGCCAGCTTGGGCGCGGCCAGTCCGACCTCCTTTGACGCGGGTGGCTTCGCCTTCACCCAGAATACCTCCAACCTCGACATCCGCCGCTACTTCGACGACGCCCTGAGCGGCCTCAACATCGCCTTTGGCGCCGAGTACCGCCTGGAGAGCTACCAGATCAATGCCGGTGAGCAGGGCAGCTACTACGACTATGGCGCCTCCAGCGCCTACACCACCAACGGGGGCGACACGGTGCTGATCCGCGACGGCATCGGCCCCATCGCGACCGTCTTCGATCCGCTGGGTCGCAGCCGGCCGGGCGGTGCCCAGGTATTTCCGGGCTTCCGCCCCGATAACGAAGTCAATGCCTTCCGCAACAGCATCGGTGCCTACGCCGACGTAGAGGCCGACCTGACCGACGCCTTTCTGCTCGGCGCCGCGGTGCGCTTCGAGAATTACTCCGACTTCGGCTCCACCGTAAACGGTAAGGCTACCATGCGCGCCAAGCTGAGCGACGACTGGACCTTCCGGGCCGGCGCCAGTACCGGATTCCGGGCCCCCAGCCTCCACCAGCTGAACTTCAACTCCACCTCTACCCTGTTCGTGGACGGCGTACCCTTCGAGGTCGGCGTCTTCAGCAACGACAGCCGGCCGGCCCAACTGCTGGGCATTCCCCAGCTCAAGCAGGAGCGCAGCGTGAACTACAGCGGTGGATTCACCGGTCGTATCCCCGGGGCCAACCTCAGCATCACGCTGGACGGCTACCTGATCGACATCAACGACCGGGTGGTGCTCACCGGACAGTTCCAGGGCGGTACCGCTACTCCGCAGCTCCAGGAGATCAGCCGGTTGCTGCAGCAGGCCAACGCCAACCGCGCCGCTTTCTTCGCCAACGCCATCGACAGCCGCACCCGGGGTATCGACCTGGTCGTGACCCACAACGGTCGCATCGGCTCCGAGGGTCGCCTTACCTCCAGTCTGGCCGCCACTTTCGCCAAGACCACGCTGCAGGAGATTAACACCAGCTCGGTGCTGCAGGGCTTTGAGGAAACCTACTTCGACCGCACCAGCCAGGTCTTCCTGGAGAGCGCGGTACCCCGCACCAAAGCCAACCTGACCTTCGATTACAACGTCGGCAACTTCGGCGTCTTCCTGCGAAACGTGTTCTTCGGCCCCGTCAACGAGGCGACCAACAGCATCGACAACGACCAGACCTTCAGCGGCAAGGTGATCACCGACCTGAGCCTCAGCTACCGGCTCAGCGAGCGGTTACGGTTCATCTTCGGCTCCAACAACCTGCTCGACGTGTACCCCGATCTCAACATTGCCGCTAACCAATCGGATGGTCGCTTCCTGTACAGCCGGCGCAGCCAGCAGTTTGGCTCGAACGGACGATACCTGTTCGCCCGCGTCCGCTTTACGTTGTAATCTACTGAGGCGCTATACCCCGACCCGACAGAGCCGCACCGAAGTATTCTCTTCCACCTCAGTGTAGGCCACCCAAACCTCCCCCTGCCACAGGACCAGCCGCGGAAATCCGCTGCCCCGGGAGGATGAAATCCGATCCACGACCCGGGCGGCCACCAGGCCGTCCGGGTCGATGGTATACAGGGTTACCGCCGCGGAATCGGGATGACCGGCAGCGGCCAGACCCAGCAGATAAGCCGTTCCGTCCTCCCCAAGTTTCAGGTCCACCCGGCCGAGTGGTTCCTGATCGTCCACGAGAATGGGTACACCGAATCCCGCGGCGGAAGTATCGTACCGGGCAAACTGGATCCGTGGCGTGCCTCCGGCGGCGGTGTACCAGGCCACGGCCACCGCGCCGGAACCGTCGGCCGCCAGGGCCGGACCGTTCACGGGGCAACCAGTGATCTCCCAACCATCGTCGGAGATTTTTTTCGGCGTCGACCAGGTACCATTTTCCCCTTGGGATACGAAAGAAATGTCGCGCACCTCCTCCTCTGAGCGATCGCGGTAGGCGATCCAGGTACCGGTAGCGGTGGTCACCGTAGTGGTGTTGCAGCAGTCGCAGACCCGGCCGTCCAGTTCGGTTCGCCCGCTTACCTCTCCGTCCGCTCCCACGCGGGCGGTACGGAGGGTCATGGCACCGCCCCCGCCGTGGTCGTGGTGAGCCGCTCCCGGGGCTGGCTTGGTGTGGCGCCCGTCCAGCCAGGTCACCTGCAGGGAACCATCGGAAAGCGGCGCACTCGAAACGAAGCCGTGCTCAGCTGCTATGCCATCCGAATGGAGCACCTGCGTTCCCGCCTTACCTATCGCGTACTGTACGTCGTAGTCATAGGTTCCCTCGCCGGCGTAGGCCAGATAGTGGTAGAAGAGGGAGTCCCCGAGTGGCTTGACGGAGGGGTAATCCGCCCAGTTGACGAACCACTGCCGGCCCGACGCCACGAGGCTATCCGCCTCCCAGCCGTCCGGCGACCATTCCCTGACGAAGAGTCGGTCCCCGGCGACCGTATCGGACATCACGTACGACAGCACGAGCCGCCCCCCGCCCACCCCGAAGCGGGGAAACCGGCTCCCCGCGGGAAGCTCTAGGCAATCCCCGGAAGTAATGTCCTGGGAACCAGCTGCCTGATCCTCACCAGCACATCCTGCCAGGGCCAGCATAGCCACCAGGGTAACTGAAATTTTCCATTTGCTCATATGCCTATTGGTTGAACCAGCACCCAGTAACGAGCCTACAATCCCAAAATGGACCGGTTACCAGCCTCGTCCGTTCCCGCGTCCGCGAAATCGTCGAAGGCGCGGTCGGTGACCTGGATAATGTGATCGGCGATGAAGGGGGCTCCCTCCGCGGCGCCCTGCGCACTGCTCTTGATGGCGCACTCCCACTCGAGAACGGCCCAGCTGTCGTAGCCGTACTTGCTCAGTTTCGAGAAGATGCCCTTGAAGTCCACCTGCCCGTCGCCCAGGCTGCGGAAACGACCGGCGCGGTCGGCCCAGCCCTGGTAGCCGCCGTATACGCCCTGCTTGCCTGTGGGATTGAACTCGGCGTCCTTCACGTGGAAGGCACAGATGCGCTCGTGGTAGTGGTCGATGAAGCTGAGGTAATCCAGCTGCCGCAGCACGAAGTGGCTGGGGTCGTAATTGATCTGGGCCCGCGGATGGCCGTCGAGTGCCTCTACGAACATCTCGAAGCTGATGCCGTCGTGCAGGTCCTCCCCGGGGTGCAGCTCGTACCCCACGTCCACGCCGACCTCGTCGAAGGCGTTAAGGATGGGGCGCCAGCGATCGGCCAGTTCCTTGAAGGCCATATCGACCAGTCCGGCGGGGCGCTGGGGCCAGGGGTACACGAAGGGCCAGAGCAGGGCACCGGAGAAGGTAGGGTGCGCCTTGAGGCCCATATTCGCGCTGGCCTTGGCGTTGAGGAGCAGCTGCTGGGTGCCCCACTCCATCTTGGCCTTGCGGTTATTATTCGCCTCCTTCGGCGCGAAGGCATTGTACATGGTGTCGTAGGCGGGGTGCACGGCGACCATCTGCCCCTGCAGGTGGCTGGCAAGTTCGGTGATCTCCAGTCCGTGCCCGGCTACCTTACCCTTGATCTCGTCGCAGTAGTCCTTGCTGTCGGCGGCCTTTTCCAGATCGATCAGCCGGCTTTCCCAGGTCGGGATCTGTACGCCTTTATAGCCCAGTCCGGCCATGTAGCCGCAGATATCGTCGAGGTTGTTGAAGGGGGGCTCGTCGCCCATGAACTGAGCGAGGAAGATGGCGGGGCCTTTGATGGTGGTCATGGTCTGGAAATTTTTTCGGGTGATAGTCTGCCGGCGGGGCATACGGTGAGCCCCGGTAGCACCAGCGGCTAACTTAGCAAGAAAACGACAGATGGGGTCGGGCCACGGGCGGGCGTTGTAGCTCCGCTTTTGGAACTTTTCCCGGCCCCTACGCGCTATGACTACAATTCCCGTTTACCTACCATGACCGCTGCCGATCTGAACCCCACCGAATACCCCACTTTCTACGCCGGCTACATCAGCCTCGTCCCCCCGGCCATCACCCTCCGTTCCGCCCTCGACGACAGTGCCGCCCACCTCTCCGAATACCTCAACGAGATCGCCGACGGAGACGAGGACTTCTCCTACGCACCCGGCAAGTGGACCATTAAACAGGCCCTCCAGCACGTGATCGATACCGAGCGCGTCATGGCCTATCGCGCCCTCCGGCTGGGTCGCCACGATGCCACTCCCCTGCCGGGCTTTGACCAGGACGCATTCGCGGCCCACGCCAAGGTGTCGGGCCGGGAATTCGGCCGGATGATTGCCGAATTCGAGACCGTACGCCGCACTTCGGTGTCGCTGTACAACGGACTGGCCGAGGAGGATCTGCTGTTCACCGGCTCGGTTTCCGGTGGCACCATGAGTTGCCGGGCGCTCGGCTTCATCATCTGCGGACATACCTACCATCACCTCAACATCTACCGCGAGCGATACTGACCGGGATGCAGTGACGTTAGTATCTTGTCCCGGTCGCTTTCCGTCCTGATACCTTCACTCCACACGCCTCCGCTTTGGTCCGTACCCTCCTGCTCTCACTGGCCCTCCTGCTCACGCTGCGCCTTAACGCTGATACCCTCGACGGAAGACTGCGCCTGCTATTCCCGGGCGAGGAAGCCGGCACGGTGACCGATCGGCAGTACTTCGAAAAGGGCCTGGAGAATATTTTCCGCCAGCTCCGGTATACCGACCGGGCCGACCGAAAGAATACCCGTAAGCGGCTGGCCCTGATCCGCGGCCGCTTTACCCGGCAGGTCTTCCGGCAGTACGACCCTTCCGCCACGCTTACCGATGGGTTCCGGCACGGGACCTACAACGACGCCACGGCCTCCGTACTCCTCGCCCTGGCCCTGGAGGAATTTTCCATCCCTTACGAGAGCTACGTCGATCACTGGGAATGCTACCTCGTCGCAGATCCCGCCCAGAGCCACACCGCGCTGCGCCACCCGGGCGCCCGCCCCCACGATCCCGAAGCGGAACTCCGGTACCGGCGCGAATACGTGAACCTGGTGCGCCAGACCATCGGAGAAGACCTGGGGGAACTTTCTCCCGAAGCCGCCGACAGCGTCTTCTACCGCTATTACTACCGCCCCGGTCGGAGCCTGAATTTTCTGCAACTCTCCGCCTACCAGCAGTTGCGGCTGGCCCAGACGGCCTACGCTAACGGCCACTTCGCGGAGGTCGGCGAAACGCTGCGCGAAGCCTCGCTGCGCGAAAACCGCCGGGCCTTCCTGGTGCTGGCCCGTGCCGGCGAACTACAGCTTAGCTCCCTGGAGCAGCCGGAAGTCGAGGGCTACGTGACCTCACTGTTCGAATTCTGGCAGGAGGAGCCCGGCAACGATTACCTCGCCGCCGCCCTGCTCCGGCACTTCGACACCCGGCAACAGGTATTTCTGGCGGCCGACGATCCCGACGGCGCCCGGCGTTTCCTGAAGGATTACCTCCGCCGCGCCCCCGATGGCCTGGAGAAATGGGCCGGTGAGCTGCAGGTACTCCAGCAACTCCGCCTCCTGAATTACTACCAGCAAAAAGGACAGATCGCCGCCGCCCTCCACCTCGCCGAGGCCCTCCAACGCAGCGAGCCCGGGAATCAACGCTACCAGGAATATTTCGCCGAACTGATGCTGGTCGAGCTGCGCCGTAGCTACGACGATCCGGCCGAGCTGGCCCGCCGCGCGCGGGAAGCCGCCAAACAGTTCCCTTTCCTAAAGGCCCACGACCGCTATACGGACATTATGCTTCGCCAGCGCGCCCTGCTGATCCGCGACCTCTTCGCGGCCGGTCGGGAGACCGAGGGGCTGACCCAGATCCACGACTTCCGCACCCTGCTCACAGATACCGGAAACGGCAACGACCGCCCCCTATGGACCCTCACCGCCTTCGTGGCGGCCAGTAATTACTACTTCGCGAAGAAGGACTACGCACCCGCCCGCGCCTACATCGAGGAGGCCCTGCGCTACGATCCTGCTAACGACTTTCTGCTCCACCAGCAGGACCTGCTGAGCCGCTACTGAGCAGAGACCTCACCGATTCGTCAAAGCTTTCTGTAAAGGCCGCGTACTTCGACGTGGCCGGTCCGTTGAATCCGGTATGGATGCGCACCACCCGGTTGTCGCGGTTCACGAAGAGCATGGTCGGGTAGCTGATGATCTGGTTCAGCATCGGCAACGCCCGTCCCGCTTCACGCTTGTCGTTGCTGGCGGCGAGGAGTACCGGCCAGTCGATATTCATATTCTCCACGTAGCGGCGCACGGCTGCGCGGCTGCGATCGTCGTCGGCGCCATAGCGCTCGAAGGCGAGGGCTACCACCTGCAGGTCGCCGGTATCGTGGTCGGCCAGGTATTCCTGCAGGAAGTTGGTTTCGTCCCGGCAGTTGGGACACCAGGTGCCGAATAGCTGGATGATTTTAGGTCCAGGAATGTCCGAGAGGCGCACGGTGTCCCCGTTCACGTCCGGGAAGGCGAAGGCCAGCGGGATGTCTTCCCGCAGCCGCGTCAGCTCGTCCGGACTGGCCAGCTCGGCCGATTCGTCGGGTACGGCCGTCCAGGTGGTGAGGTAGTGGCGTCCGCTGCGAAAGGTACCGGTCAGGCTCCCGTCGGCCCGCAGTTTGGCCTCGAAGAGGAAGGCGTGGCTGCCGTCAAAGACGCTGAGGTAGGCCTTGTCGCCCTGCACCGTGCCCTCCAGGTAGCGGTAGTCGCCCGTTTCGGTACGGATGGTTCCGGTAAGCCGGTTCCCCTCTTGCCTGAGTTCCGCCACGCCCGGGTATGGCTCTTCGCTATCGTCCCCGTCGAAGGTGACGGCCCAGTTGCCCGTTAGGTCGGCCACCGGCTCCTTCCGCATCATGGTGAAGCGGTAGTCCTTGCCGAAGAAGGCCTTGAACGGGATACGGTAATCGTCGCGGTAATGGACCACCCAGACGCCCTCGATCACATCCTCCTCAAAGTAGGCGCTGATGTGACTGTCGTAGACCGGAAAATCGATGCGGAGGGTATCGCGGGCCACGGTGCGGTCGCGCCCCACCTGGATGTCCCTGGCCGGCACGGTGATGTCTTCGTCGCCGTTGTGCAACACCAGGTGGAAGGTGGTATCGCTCTCATAGACCACGTCGAAAGTAAAGGGCAGTTGTCCGTCGGTCACCTCCTCAAATTCAAGATCTACCTTACTGGGCAGCGGCTCCCCCTTCGGGTTTGGCACGATGGGGTGGTACTCCAGTTCGAGGACTCCTCGCCAGGGTCCGGGCGGCAGGTAAGCGTAGCGGTTCTGGACGAAAACGCAGGAGGCGGCCAGCAGCAGAAGGGCCAGGGCGGCGAGCGCGGGTGCGGGGGCGGGTCGGTGGATCAAGGGGGCGGGGTTAGGGGTTAGCTTGTAGGGGGTAGCCTATAGGTTGTCGGGGCGCGCGCTACACGCTACCCGCTACTTGCTACTGGCTCCCCCCTCTTAATACGCTTTTCCCGAAAGGTAGTTGGTCAAGTGAAGGTAAGGGCTTACTTTTGCGTCCGCTTCGCGCGCATCCGGTCTCGTAGTACAACGGATAGTATACAGGTTTCCGAAGCCTGCGATGATGGTTCGATTCCATCCGAGACCACGACAGTTTCCTAGAACCCCGGTAGCCCTTTGGCGTCGGGGTTTTTTGTGTGCGGTTGGGAGATTTTACTGGGTACTCCGCAGATGCATTTCGAGGCTTTCGGTCAGTCCTGTCCCGCAATCATCGATAAGGGGAAGTAATTCAATATGTGTACCGGTATACCGTTCCACCTCCAGCGCAGCATCCCGCACTTTTCCGGCCAGCTGGCGGTAGCGGTCGAGGCTGATCTCGCCTTCCTCTTAATCCTGCCAGAGCAAAGAATCCTCCACGGCAAGACTCTGGGCGAACAGGGGGCAGCACCCGCACAATGACAGAAAGATAAGAAAAGGATTCTTCGGCCGGGGTTGGCCCTGAGGTAGCCGGATACCGAACGGTGACCAACCCTATTCCCTACCCTATAATTTCTTTAACCTCCCCACCCCTGCGACCACTCGATCAGGAAGTAGGTCAGTCCGAAGGCCACCGCCGGCGCGATGGCCCACACCGTGAAGAATCGCCGGACGGTGGGATTATTGAAGGTGGGGCCGAAACCGTGTTTGCTCACGCTCAGCGCGATGAAAGCGGCCCCGTTCAACTGCACCAGCGAGGTCGGGATACCCCGCGTGACCGAGGCCAGCAGCAGCAGCGTGGCCACGAGGCCCGCGATCACGGTAGCGTAGAACGGGGATACCGCGACGATCCCCTTACCCGTGGTCTCGGTGACCTGGTGGCCCAGCAGCGAGCTGCCGATGGCGAAGCAGGGGGCCACGATGAGGACCGACAGGATAATGATCGGCAGGAAGTCCTGCAGCGACACGCCCCCCATCTCGTTGGCGGTCAGCGAAGCGATCGGAGCGGCCGCATTGGCGACGTTGTTGGCTCCGATGGAAAAGGCCACGTAGCAAGAGGAGCCGATGAGCAGCGCGCGCAGCAGCTTGTGATTGAGCAGGTGGGCGTAGTCAACCGTCTGAATGCGGCCGCGCACTACCGGAAACACCCACCGCGACAGCACCAGCATCACCACGAAGGAAATCACCGGGAGGATCGCCCACGTGGGAATGATCTCGTAGACCAGGGTATGGGTATTGAGGCCGCCCAGGGAAGCCGCCGCGCCGGCGATCGACATTACCGTGCTCTGGCTGGTGGACTGCGGGACGCCCAGTAGGTTGGAGACCAGCAGCGTTAGCCCGATGGAGAACAAAATCAGCGAGGTGTTGAGCGGGGTGAAGAAGGCCTGCTCCAGGATGCCGTCGCCGAGGGTGAGGGATACCTGCTTACCCGCTAGCAGCGCCCCGGCCAGCACCATGACACCGAAGAGGCCAGGGACCAGCCCGCGGCGGATCACGTTGGCGCCGTAGGCGGCGGAGAAAGCCGGAGCGGTCCCGCTGCCGCCCATATTGACCGCCACGAACATGGCGAGGAGAAAGGGGATGGTCAGCACATGGAAGGCGTCGGACATGGAAGTGGGCTACGTTTAGGAGAGTGATTACAGGAAAGTATAGCGCAGGGTGATTCCGTAGGTAGCCGGGTCACCGAGCACGGCCGCGTACTGACCGGCATTACCGCCGGCGGGAAGCAGCTGTTCGAAATAGTCAGTTTGGCCGATGTTCCTGCCCCACGCCAGCAGGGTAAAGCCCACCGGCATCCGGAAGCCAATCCGGGCGTTGAGCAGGGCGTAGCCGGGTACATTCAGGTAGGCCGAGGTCGAAGGACTGGACGAGAAGCCGGTACGGAAGTACGCATCCGTGCCCGCAAACCACTCCCCGGTCTGACCGAGCAGCTTGCCGTTGCGGTAGTATTCCGCTCCACCGGAGGCGGACCACTTCGAAATACCCGGCAGGACTTCGCCGGAGATGTCTTTCGACTCAACTCCCCCGGTCTCCTCGAGCGGGACCGGCGCGTCGTGGAATGACACGTAGCGGCCGTCCAGGTAACTGGCGGATAGCGTCGTGCGCAGATGTTTCCCGGCGGTGTACGTCCACTCCAGTTCGGAGCCGGCCACCCGTACCAGGTCCGCATTCGCCAGGTAGCCCCGGGTTACGCCGAGCTGCTCGGACTGCACATTGGTCTGGTAATCGGAGATCAGGGTGTAGAAGCCGGTCAGGTTCAGGGTAGCGTTCCGGAAAGGCTCCGACTTGAGCCCCAGTTCCAGATGATTGACCCGTTCGGGTTGGACGACGGCGAGCTCGAGGATCGGCCGGTCATCCTGTACGGGTATGCCGCCGAGGTTGAGTCCTACGGGCTTAAAGGCCAGCGAGTAGGTGGCGTACCACCGCAGGTGGTCGGCCGGGTCATAGGCCAGGGTGAGCTGCCCGGAGAGGTTGTAATCGGCGACTTCGGTCGCGAAGGACAGGGGGGTGAACACCCGCTGTTGCAGGGCGAGCAGGGCCGGATCGGTGGTGGGCAGGCCGCCGGTTACCGTACGACTGAAATTCACCGATTTACGATCGTAATTAAGTCGGAGCCCGGGAAGCACCTTGAAGCGATCGGAGACCTCCCAGGCTACCTGTCCGAAAAGGGCTCCGCTCAGGTTGCGCATCTGGGGCCGGGTCTCTTCCGTGAGGCCGTCGAGGAGACCGGGCGTCTGCCAAAGCGGGTCCTGGTTATGCTGTACGAAGCGCCACTGGTCACGGCCCGCCTCGAGAATATGGGCACCGTCCGGGTCCAGTTGCTGGTAGAAGACGAATACTCCCACGACCCCGTTCAGTCGCTCGCTCAGGGTACCTGCGTAGCGGACTTCCTGCGACCACTGCTGGTGGTTGGAGGGGGCCTGTGAACGGGCTACGGCGTAGAGCCCGGTGAAGTCGCGGTCGTTGGAGGGGTCCCAGTGCCAGGCCCGCCACGCGGAGATGGAGGTGAGCGTACCGCTTCCCACCTTCAGGTTACCCTGCAGGGACACGCCTCCCATGTCCTGATCGGCCCGCCAGGGGGTGTCGGTGTCGATCAGTCGGTCGAAGGGATTGCGGCTGGGCAGCTGGTAGTTCAGGTCGGAGATGATAGCATCGAACTGCCGGAAGCCGGCCCGCTGCGTAGGTACCGCACCCGCGAATACCTGGGCGTAGCCGTCGGGCCGCTGGCGGGTGTAGTCCCCGATGAGCGTCAGGTCGAAGCCTTCCCGGGGCTGGTACAGGAGCTGGGCCCTTACCCCCTGGTTATTCAGGGAGTTGGTGGATTTTTCAGTGCGTACGTTATAGAGCGTGCCCTCCCGGTTGGTCCCCGTGAAGGAAAGGCGGGCGGCGAGCCGGTCGCGGAGGATGGGGCCGGAGACCGAGCCGCGCGTCTGTACGAAACCGAGATTACCGAAGGACTGCTCTAGCGACACGGACGGCGAGAAGGTGGGCTTCCGGGTGGTGATGTTGAAGGTACCCGCCGTGGTGTTCTTGCCGAATAGCGTACCCTGGGGGCCGCGCAGTACCTCGATCTGCTGGATGTCAATAAAGTCCAGCGTAGTGGCAGCCGCCCGGGCGTAGTAGACCCCGTCGACGTAGAAGCCTACGCCGGGGTCTATGCCGTCGTTGGTCAGTCCGAAGGTGGAACCGAGGCCGCGGATGTTGAGCGTGGTATTGCGTGGATTGGAGGAATAGAGTTGTACGGAAGGCACCATCTCTTTTACCTGGTTCACGCTGAAGGTGACCGAATTATCCAGTTCCCGGGCACCCAGGACGGCGACTGGGATGGGCACCGTTTGGACGTCCTCGTTCCGGCGCCGGGCGGTGACCAGGATTTCCCCGAGGTCGGCCGGGGAAGGCTGGAGCAGGATCTCCAGCGGGCCCCCGCTTCCGGCCAGCAGGCGCAGTTCGTCGTAGCCGATATAGGTCACGGACAGTTCGACTTCCTCTCCCCCCGAAGCCAGGGCCAGCGTGAAACTGCCATCCGCGTCGGTGACCGTACCCTGGGTGGTACCCCGCACGGACACGGTGGCGCCGATCAGCGCTTCCCCGGTGGTCGAGTCCATGACGCGGCCCTGACGGGACGATTGGGAAAATAAAGCGGAAGCGAAAAGGAGGATCAGGGAGATGAGTAGGGCGTGTCTCATGCGGGTATTTTTAAATCCTATTGGTCCCACCGACTTAGTAGGATTTAGACAAAGATATATCTCCTACTAATCCTACCAACGTGGTAGGATAAAAAAATAAAATAAAATCTAGCGCCGCATTTTCTTCTCCCGTTCGATGATGTTGGCGAGGGTGGCATTCTTGAGGCGGGCCACGGTGGCGTTGCGGATCTCGAGGGCCACCTGCCGGATCCCACAGGTCTCCTCGTCGACGCATTCTTCACAGGGTTGGTAGTAATTGTAGGTCACGCAGGGCAGCAGGGCGATGGCGCCGTCGAACAGCCGCATGACCTCTGCGAGGTTGATATCCTCGGGTGCTCCATTGAGGGTGTAGCCCCCGTACTTTCCCTTTTTGCTGTTGAGCACCCGGGCGTTCTTGAGTTCGGTGAGTATGGACTCCAGGAACTTCAGCGGGATATTCCGCTCCTCGGAGATCCGGCTCACGGGGATGGGGCGCTCCTCCTGGTGCCGGGCGATGTACACCAGGGCGTTGATGGCGTATTTGGTCTTTTTTGATAGCACGGGATTGGCATTTGTGGCGGGCGGCCCCGCGGGGCGGTGGCACGTCAGGAAGTACAACGCTTCGGCCGCGCAAGTTATACATTCGCCGCAAGCGGGGAGCGGCGAAGCCTCACAGGGGTTACCTTTGCGGCCGCTATGCCCCTCACCGGAATTCTTATCCCCCTACTGTTCAGCCTGGCCTTCCTGATCCCCGCCTGGTGGCTGTGGAAGACCGGGCGCAGGGGAATCGCCCTGGCACCCGCGTGCACCGCCCTGCTGCTGGCGGGCGTGACGCTGGCGATCTACTACCAGGACTATAACCGGATACAGGCCCGTCACGATCTGGGCATCCTGCTGCGGGAACTCGATCGCAACGAGATCTACAGCGGTGGCGACCTGCGCGAAGCGGAGGAAACCCTCTTTCTCTTTTCCACGGGCAGCCAGGCGCTGTACCGCTCGCTGACCTACGCGCCCGAACTGCGCGACAGCGTGGCTCCCGTGCTCAAGCGGATGGCCGACTGGTCGATCCGCTACCGCACCCTGCCGCAGTGGGCGCCGGGCGCCGACTGGGACCGCGAGGTCTACTTCCTGGCCCACGCCGGTGCGGTACTCGGCCACTACCAGTTGGCGACCAACGACGAGACCTACGCGCCCTACTTCGAGCGCATCGGGCGCTACCTGGGCAGCCGCCTGATCAAGGGCCACTATAAGCACCTGATCAGCCACGCCGACGAAAGTCTGCTGCGGCCCGCCGACAACGCGGCGGCGATCTACACCCTGAGCCTCTACGACGACTACTACGGCGAGGACTACGGCGCGACGACCCGCCGGGAATGGACGGCCTACATCGACAAGGAACTCCACTATGCCGAGAGCCGTTTGCCCTGCGCCGCCTTCACGACCACCAACCGCTGCAGCATCGAGCCGAGCGCCGCGGCCACCGGCCTGTATATCTGCTACCGCGCCGCCTCCTCGGCACCGGGATCGGCGGACGATATCCCCTACCGGGAGTGGCTGCACTACTTTAAGCGGTTCAGCGGCAACCCCTTCAGCCTTTCGGTGCGCCCCAATATGCGCGACGGGAAAGTGGCGCGGCTGTGCAACGCCGGTCTGACGCCGCTGGAGTGCGGCCAGTACGAGGATGCCATCGGGCTGTGGGCGGCCGCGGAATACAGTGGGGGGTACACCTACTTCCGCCTCTTCGCGGGTCCGGTATTCGACCGCTGGTTCGGTGCGCCACCCGAATACGCGGTGCTGCGGCCCGCCCGCCGGGTGAAGGCCCTGACCGAAGTAGCCCTGCGGGCGATCGCGGAAGCGCAATGAACCAAACCTGACGGAGGCCATTTCCTTTGCAAAGTATGTAAAATGCCCCACGATTTTGACGTCATCATCATCGGCTCCGGCGCCGGTGGGGGGACGGTCGCTTACACACTCGCCGATACCGGCAAGAAGATCCTCATCCTCGAACAAGGCTCCTTCCTACCCCGCGAGACACGCAACTGGGAGCCCGCCTTTATCTTCGGCGAGGATGGCTACAAAGCCAGGATCGAGTGGGAAGGGCCCGACGGACAAATCATCAAACCCATCGTGTACTACAACGTGGGCGGCAATACTAAAATGTACGGTGCCCTGCTGCACCGGCAGCGCCCCCAGGACTTCAAGGAACAGCAGCACAAGGAGGGCGTAAGCCCCGGATGGCCCGTGGGTTACGATGAATTCGAACCGTATTATATGATGGCCGAACACGTGATGAAGATCCACGGCAACCGCGGCGAGGACCCAAGCGCGGGCTGGTCCAGCGGCCCCTTCCCCTTCAAGGCATTCCCGCACGAGCGGCGTATTCAGGAGGTAGCCGACCGGCTCTCAGACATGGGCCTGCGGCCCCACCACTCCAACCTCGCCCTGAACCGTGACATCGACGAGCCCTGGCGCCGGCCCTGTATTGCCTGCAGTACCTGTGATCCCTTTCCCTGTATGGTGCACGCTAAGTCGGACGCGGAGACCGCCCTGGTACGCCCGGCCCTCAAGCACCCCAACGTCTCGCTGTGGACGGGTGCGCGGGTGGAGAAACTTATCGAGGAGGGCGGTAAAATCGTCCGCATCGAGGGCACGCGTGACGGGGAGCCGATGCAGCTGAGCGCGGACCTGATCGTGGTGTCGTGCGGCGCCATCGAGACCGCGGGCCTGCTGCTGCGTTCCGGGGTCGCCAACTCCTCCGACCAGGTGGGGCGCAACTTCACGAAGCACAACCAGAGCGGCATCTCCGCGATGGATTACAGCAATCCTAACGACACCATTTTTCAGAAGACGCTGGGCGTGCACGACTTTTACGACGGCAGTCCCGAACACCCCTACCCGCTCGGCACCATCCAGCTCACGGGCAAGGCCCACTGGACGCGCATCATGGGCGACTACGCCTTCCTGGACATTACCGAGGAGCGGGCGAAGGAAGTACAGCGATACGCCGTGGACTTCTGGTTCACCAGCGAGGACCTGCCCGACGCCCACAACCGGGTGCAGTGGACCGATAAGGGCATCAAATTCAATTACCGGCCCAACAATCGGGAAAGCCACTTCGAACTGCTGGATTACTTCCGGGACAAGTACCTGAGGCCACAGGGTTTCACCGACTTCATGCGCTCGACCAAGGGGCTTGAATTTACCTGGCACCAGGCCGGGACCGCCCAGTTCGGCACCGACCCGAAAAAGAGCGTGCTCGACGTGAACTGCAAGGCCTGGGATCTGGACAACCTCTACGTGGTGGACGCCAGCTTCCAGCCAAGCCAGGGCGCGACCAACCCTACCCTCACGATCGTGGCCAACGCCATCCGCGTATCGGAGCACCTGCGCCAGGACTGGTTCGCCTCCGAGGGCGTCACCCTGGACGACTTTCCGCTCTCCGACGGCTACATGGCCGACAATGCCGCCGCGAACATCGAGGTGCCCGTCTTTCGTTCGGGCGATGACAACTCCTGGGGCGCGTAATTCACGGTCCCTGGCGTTCGTTATAGCCGGGCAAGCCTATCTTGCCCCCTAATTGACGTAGCCACTATGAATCAAACACGAATCCATCTCCTGACCACCCTGTTGTGCCTACTGACGGCCGCGGTGGGGGCTCAGGCTACGACCGTATATACCGAGGCCTGGCGGACCTTTAAACTGGCGGAGGACCACCGGCAGAAGAACCTGCTGGATAAGGCCCAGCGCGAGTACGCGGACGTGGCCACTATGTTGCTGCCCGTCCACCAGCCCGAGGCCGAACTGCTGCGGGTGCAGGCCGAGCTCAACGTAGCCAAGCTGGCCGTGCGCCTGGGCAAGAGCGACGGGGAGAAGCTGATCCTCGACTTCGTGCGCCGCTACCGGCCCGACCCCATCGCCAACCAGGCGCTGCTGGAGATCGCGAAGTACTACTTCGACGAAAACCAGCTGGACAAGGCTATCGAATACTACCAGATGGTGCCCCGCGACCTGATGGGCCCTGCGGAGCAATCGGAGGTGAATTTCCGCCTGGGCTACGCCTACTTCGTACAGAAGGAGTTCGAGGAAGCCAAGCGCTACTTCCAGTTCAGCCGCAACGTGGAGGGGGAGTACTACTACCCCACCAACTATTACCTCGGCATCATCCAGTTCTTCGAGGGCAACTACGACGTGGCGGTCGAGCAGTTCCGCATCGCGGAGCAGTCTCCCGAGTACGCCTCCTATATTCCCTACTACCTGGCCCAGATCTACTTCGCCCAGCGGCGCTACGATGAGTTGATTGCCTACGTGAGCCCGCTGCTGGAAGGCGGCGGTGCCGGGATGCGCAACAAGACCGAAATGCAGCAGCTGCTCGGGCAGGCCTACTTCGAGCGGGGTGAATATGCCCTGGCCCGCCCCCTGCTTGAGGCCTACGCCAAGGGCAACCGCCGCCTGCGGGAGGAGGAGCTCTTTCAGCTCGCCTTCGCCCAGTACCAGACCCAGGACTATGCCCAGGCCAGCACCACCTTCCGCGAGGTATCCGGACAGGACACGGAAGTGGGCCAGAGCGCCAACTTCTACCTCGGCGATATCGCGCTGCGGCAGGGCGACGGCGTGGGTGCCCGTTCCGCCTTCGCGGCGGCCGGCCGGCAGTCGTTCGATCCCCAGCTGCAGCAGGAAGCGCTGTTTAATTACGCCAAACTGAGCTACGAGCTTGGGTATCCCGCCGACGCCATCACGGCCATCGAGCAGATCCCGGCCGACTCGCCGTTTTACACCCAGGGACAGACCCTGCTCGGGGACGTCTTCACCACCACCCAGGACTACCAGCGCGCGCTGACCATCCTGGAGGGCATGCCCACCCGCTCGCCCCAGCTCGACGAAGCCTACCAACGGGCCGCCTTCCTGCGGGGACTGGAGCTCCTCGGACAGGGGGAACTCGTTCAATCCAAGGACTTGCTCCAGAAGAGCCTCCAGCGGCCCGTCAATAGCAGCTACCGCGCCCAGGCCCTGTACTGGCTGGCCGACCTGGCCAACCGGCAGGGGGACTACACCACCTCCGTGACCCTGACCAACCAGTTCCTTACCCTGGCCAAGACGGTGGACAACCTGCCGCCCCAGTCGTCGGTCTACACCGGTAACTACCTGCAGGGATACAACTACCTGAAGCAGGACAACTACGCCTCCGCCCTGAACTACTTCACCGCCACGGTGGAGGGTATCGAGCGCAACCTGCCATACATCACCGACAGCGACGTGCGCGAGCGCGTACTCGGCGACGCCATGCTGCGCGCCGGTGACGCCTATTTCTCCCGCAACCAGTACGACCTGGCTGCCCGCTTTTACGACAACGCCATCCAGCGTAAAACCGTGGGATTCGTCTACGCCCTGTACCAGAAGGCCCTGATCGAAGGACTTCGCGGCCGGACCGCGGACAAGGTCCTGGCCCTCGAGCAGCTCGTTCAGAACTATGCCAACAGCGAATTCGCCGACGACGCCCTGTACCAGCTCGCCCTCACCTACCAGGAAATGAACCGCCCCCAGCAGGCGCTGGATCCGCTGCGCACTATCATTCGGCAGTATAAGGTGAACTCCCCCCTCGTCAATCAGGCACTGCTACAGCTGGGCCTGATCAGCTACAACCTCGGCAACAGCGAGGCGGCGGTCAACTACTACAAGCAGGTCTTTGCCTCCAACCCTACCCCGGGTGAATCCGTGCGGGCCCGTGAAGCACTCCGCGAGATCTATGTCGATGACATGGGCCGCGCCGACCTCTTCTTCCAGTTCTTCGAGACCCTGCCCGGTCAGGAGATCGCCTCCGATGCCCGCGACAGCATCAGCTTCCGTGCGGCGGTGAGCCAGTACGAGAACGGCAACTACGACCGCGCCGTCAGCGCCCTCACCGAGTACGTCCAGCAATATCCCCAGAGCCCCAATACCCTGCCCGCCGTCTTCTACCGGGGCGACAGCTACGTGGCCCTCCGGCGGTACAACGACGCGCTGCCCGACTACGAGGCCGTGATCAATGCCGGCCCGAGCCGCTTCTACCTGCAGGCACTAAAGAAAGGCAGCCTCATCGCCTACAACAGTATCCAGGATTTCCAGAAATCCTACCGCCTGTACACCCTGCTGGAGGCCGCCGCGGACAACGAGACCACCCGCTACGACGCCCAGGTAGGTGCGCTGCAGTCGGCCTACCGCCTCAACGACGTCCGCGCCACGGAGGAGTACGCCGGCAAGGTGGCCAACAACTCCAATGCCACCGCCGCCCAGCAAACGATCGCCAACTTCTATCTCGGAAAGATCGCCTACGACCGTAAGGACCTCGTACGCGCCCTGCCCTACTTCGATCAGGTGATCGCCAACAGCGACGACGAGCGCACCGCCGAGGCCCGCTACCTGCGCGCCAGCGTCATCTATCAGCAGGGCAACCTGGACCGCGCCCAGCAGCTGGCCCTCGAAGCCAACCGCGAAAGCTCCGGCTATCCCTACTGGGTGGCCAAGACGGTGATTCTGCTCTCGGACGTACTCCGCGACAAGAAAGACCTCTACAATGCCCGCGCCGCCCTGGAGGCCCTCCTGGAAAATTACAGCGAGGACGCCACCCTGGTGGCCGAAGCCCGCGAGAAACTCGCCCGCGTGGAAGCCGAGATCAACGCCGGCAGCCGGCTCAATACTACGCCCACCGACCCCGGCCGTCTCGAACTCGACAACGGAGGCAACCAAAACTAAATCCGCACATGCTACGCACCCTTCTCCTCGGCTCCTGCCTGCTCGCTAGCCTGAGCGCCTTCGCCCAGAACGACCTGGAAGACAACAGCGTGACCGTGGTCACCAACTTCGAAGCCCGCCTCACCGATGCGGAACGGGTCCGAGTCAATCCCGCACCGCCCCCGGCCGACACCAGTAGCCGCCGGCAGTCCTACACGATCGTACCGCGTCCCCTCTCCATCGACTATCCTGCCCCGACGATCCGTCCGCGCGCCCTACCCCGCGCCGAAGTCCCCGACATAAAGCGCGGCTGGGTCCAACTCGGCCTCGGCATGCCCAGTATGCTGTACGGTGACGCGAGTTACGATCTCAGCGGCCAAGACAACCTGGACCTCGGCATCTTCGCTAACCACTACAGCTTCAACAACAACAAGAAGGTAGAGAACCAAAAGGCCAGCGATACCCGCGTGGGTGCCGAAGGCAACTACCTCTTCGACCAGGGCTTTGCCGTGGGCGGCGGCCTCAGCTACGACACGAAGAGCCGCTACTACTACGGCTATAATTTTTCGGACCTGGCCGAGGACTCCACCCTCACCTTCACCGACGACGAGGTGCGGCAGCGGTTCAATACCTTCAGCCTCCACACCGAGATCTACAACGGCACACGCACCCAGGGCAACTTCGACTACCGCGCCGGCATCGGCCTGTACCTGATGGACGCCAGCCCTGCCGTGCGGGAATCCAACCTTGATCTCAGTATCTCGGCCACCAAGTGGATCAACGACACCAATCCCCTGGACGTGGAATTCCAGGCGGGCTTCACCTCCTTCAAGGATACCTCCACCCAGAACCTGAACGTCGTCAGCCTCAGTCCCAGCTACACCGTACTGGTCGCCGACCGCGTCAAGCTCAAGGCCGGGGTCCGGCTCACCAGCCAGGAGAATGACTTCGACGTTTTCCCCAACTTTAGCGCCTCGGCCGTCATCGTCGACGGACTGCTGAACGCCTTCGCCGGCGTGGAAGGCAACGTGGTCAAGAATACCCTTCGCACCCTTTCCGACTACAACCCCTGGATCAATACCCGGCTGCGCGTCCGCAACTCGGAGGCCACCCGCTACTACGGCGGTGTCGAGGGTACCTTTCGCACGATCTCCTACCGCGCCGAGGCGGGCTACAAGTACCTGGATAACCTGGCGCTCTACGTCAACTCCCGCGACGCTAACGGCATCCCCAAGTTCGACGTTATCTACGACGATGGTAGCCAGGTTTACATCCAGGGCACCGCTACCCTGCCCCTGGTCGAAGGACTGGACCTCAACGCCAACTTTGTCCAACGCTTCTACAGCATGGAAGACGAGGAAAAGCCCTGGCACCTGCCCAGTCTGAGCCTGAACGCCGCCGGCATCTACACCCTCAGCAACCTCCCCCTGCAGCTGCGCGCCGACCTTTTCCTCGAGAACGGCCTCCCCTACCGCACCCCCGAAGGTGGCGCCGGCAACCTCAACGCCCTGCTGGACCTCAGTCTCAACGCCGAGTACACCATCACCGACACCTTCGGGGCCTGGGTTCGCGTCAACAACCTCTTGAACAACAAGCGGGAGCGCTTCTACCAGTACCCCACCATCGGCACGAATTTTATGATCGGGGGATCGGCGAGGTTTTAGGGTGTGGCTAGTAGTGGGTAGCGTGTAGCGGGTAGCATGTAGTGCGGGCGCTACACGCTACATGCTACACGCTAATCCTGCTATTCCCCGTAAGTCTCCCGCGCGAAACCGAACCGCATCAGGTCCACCAGTCCGCCCCCGGGCAAGCGGTATTCGCCCCGCAGATCACCCTCGCGGCTGAACCCGACCCTTCGGGCCAGGCGCTGGCTGGCGTAATTGTCGGAGAGCGTCTTGATAATGAGCTTCTGGAATTCGAGCTGCAGAAAGGAGAAGCGGACCACCCGTGCCAGTACTTCGGTCATGATGCCCTGCCGGATGAGATCGCGGTCGATGAAGTAGGCCAGTTCGGCGGAGGGTACGCCCCAGTCGGGATTGAAGACCTGAATGAAGCCGACCAGCTCCGTGCTTTCGTTGTGCCAGATCCCCATGGCGTAGCGCTGTTGCAGCAACCACTCGGCGATACATTCGCGCACAAAGATCTCGCTGTTCTTCTTGGACTTTCCGGCCTCCGCCATGAGGTAGGGAAAGTGGTCGAGGAGGTAGTCGCGGTTGTGATCCAGCAGGGTGTAAAAGGCCTTGCCGTCGTTCTCACGGAATCGCCGCACCACGCAGCGTTGGGTAAGGAGTGCGGTATCGACGTTAAACAGCTGGTGACGCATGACGAAGGGTTAAAGGCGTCAAGTTGCGAATTTTCTCCTTAGCCCGTGATCCAGGTGACCTTTCCCCGCCAGTCTCCCCGCGGCCGCGGCAGTTCCGGCGCATCCGGTCGGCCGAGGTAAAACATGCCCAGACAGCGCTCATTTGACGCACTGCCGGGCCAGTCGCCGTAGTTACCTGTTACGAAGCCCGGACTGGACCAGTAGCCCCCCAGACCCAACGGTTCCAGGGAAAGCCAGAGGTTCTCCACGGCGGCACCGACGGCGGCGATCTCCTCCCACTCGGGCACGGATTCCCGCGGGTCGCGGTGCAGGAAGATTAGGAGCACCGCGGCCGATTGATCGATCTTCCCCCCAAATTTCTTGGCGATACCCGCCACGTCTTCCCGCTCCCGGCCGTAGACGTCCAGCAACTCCCGTTTCAGTTGCTCCCGCCCCGCCCCGAGGTAGGCCCGGAAGCGCCAGGGCTCGGTCTTGCGGTGGCTGGGTGCCATGTTCGCCGCTTCTATGAGCTGGGACACGAGGGCTTGGTCCACCGGCTCACCGGTAAAGAATTGGGGGAAAACGGACTTTCTCGCTTGGATGGCGGGCAGCATGATGTTCGGTTTGGCGGGTACGCGGGTGCAAGGGTACGAAATGAAGAGCGGGCGACCGGCCCATTGCCCGTCGCCCGCTCAGATTATAGGTGAAACGCTTGCCTAATACTGCACCTGGGGCATATTCGGATTGGCGTTGATCTCGTCCTGGGGAATAAGCCATACCCAGCGCGGATCGTCCGCCGCCACGAACATGAGGCCATTCAGGAGAGCCGAGTTGTGGTTGGTCTCTACTC
>JBGTHX010000206.1:0-2990 GCA_041746055.1 Lewinella sp.
CCAGCATCACCAGGGTGAGCGTATCCGGGTAGGACCGGTAGAACTGGAACAGCAGGGAATCCGGCCCGAGGGGAATGAGGTTGGCGAGGGCGAGTGTCCCGGTCTGTTCCTGAGTAGGGTACGAAATCAGGGTCGAAAACCGGTCCTGCTCATCCAGCAGGTACACGGAAATAGAATCGGAGCTGACGGACGAGAGAACGGTCCGGTCGCTTCCAATGGCATAGCTGTTGAAAGAGTGGTTGAATTCATCCTCATCCAGGAAGGCCACGCGTTCGTCGATCCCTTCCGCGTAGTTCGCCCGCCTCAGCTCGGTCGGGTCGAGGTAGTGACGCGTGACGTAGTAATAATCATCGCGGTGGGGGAAGCCGAAAATGATCTCCACGCCGGGATTGCCCGGCATACTCAGCACCCGCGTTCCCGGTGCCGAGCCATCGCTGCCGTAGACCGCTTGCGGGTTGGTCTCCGTAAAGCCGAAGTAGAGGATGCTGTCGATCACGGTTGCAAACCGCGCGTGGTCGGAATACTCATTGATTCGTTCCTTGTCGAGGTTGACGACGGGCGAAATGCGCTGCTGGGCCTGCCCGGAAAGGGAGCTCAATAGACACACGGTGACGAAAAACCAGGGTAGGAGTAGGTGCATGAAAGCGGGTATATAGGTGATGGAGCCGACCGGACGGGGCTGGTCGCTTATCCGCCGCGATTATCTTTCTAATCGGGGGGCAGGTCCGGCGCAATGAAGATAGTCGGACTTAATAAATTAAGTTTATTAAATATGTACGGGCGGCGTGCCCTATTCCCCGTGCTCCCCGTCGGACAACCGTATACCCGCCTCCACGGGCACCGTCAGTTGATTTTCGGCCGGCGGCACCGGACAGGCGTAGCCGTCGGCGTAGGCGCAGTAGGGGTGGTAGGCCTTGTTGAAGTCGAGGATGAGGGTGCCGTCCTCCGGGAGAGTGAGGTCCAGGTAGCGGCCGCCGCCGTAAGTCGAGGTACCGGAAGTGGCGTCCCGAAAGGGCAGGAACAGCATGGGCCGGGTGTCGGGGTCCGGATCGAGTTGCTGGAATAAGGTAAGCACTTGCGCTCCGCCGCCCAAAGTAAAATAGGCCTTGCCGTAAACGGCGTAGGTGACGGAACTTCCGCTGCTGGTAGGCATAGTGAACTCCGCGCCCGTCGTATCCGGGACGAATTCGGCGGTGATGCGCAGGGACTCGTCCGTAGGGAAAAACTCGTGCCCCGCTCCCGCGGCAAAGGCCAGGCGTTCCGCCTCGGGCAGCGGGGAGGTGCCGGGATTGCGGTACTGCTCGGTGAGGCCCCAGCGGAAGGTGTTCAGTTCCTGGTCGTAGGAGGTGTAGGTGGTCTTGACGAGCTCATTTTTGCCGTAGGTGCCGTCCGGATTCTTCCAGATGTACCGGAAGGCCGGCCCTTCGATCTCGTAGATGGTTGCCGTCAGGTCGGCTCCCCGCTTTACGGGGTTGTCCGCGAGGTCGAAGATGGAATACTGGTTGTTGGACAGCCACTCGATGCCGAAGCGAAAGTCGGCCTCTCCTATGCTTTCCGTTTGCCGATTCCCGTCCCGTCGCACCACGTAGGCTTCGCCCGGCGTACGGTAGTCGACGTATCCGCCGTCCATGATTTCGCGGAGATCGTGGCTGGATTCCCACGCATACAGCAAGCTGTCGCGGGACACCATGGCGGCGAGGCCGGCTTCGACGATGCGGGATACATAGTTTCGCAGCTGGAGGGTGACCGTGATCTGGTCCGCCCCGAACAGCCGGACCAGGGCCGGGCCGGCGGGCGAATCCAGGGCCTGGCCCATCGCTTCGATCTCTTCCGGCGTGAAGCCTTCCAGTACTTCCCGGATGGCTGTGCTGTATGTCAGCAGGGCGTTTTCCTTAGCACTGGCCGAGAGGCTGTTCATGAACACGCGATACTGCACATTATTCCGGAAGTCCGCATTGCTCTCCAGGGCGTTCCCGAAACGTCCCTGAAATCCCTCCACGGTATACAGGCGGTTCATCAGCTGGGCGATGGCGTCGAGTTCCGGTTGTTCCGCTTCCTCCTGGGCAAGGGCGTAGGCGGGGGTGAGCAGGATGAGGAGGGGGAGAATGAGGGGGGTAAAATAGGTAGGCATGGAAGTTGGTGTGGTGGTGTTGGGCGGCGGGGCGCGGGTGTTGGTGGAGCTAAATTAATCGGCTTCCTCGGATCGGGGGTACTTGTGTCGGCTGGTTTCACTTGGGCCCGTCTAGCTGGTAGGTGATCGGGCGGTGCGCGCAATCAAGACGTGGATCCATCTCCGCAAAAAGCTCCGTCACGGTAGTAAAGTCTTCTACGGACAGGCATTCCGACGAGTCGGGGTGGGTGGGCGTAGGCAATCATCAGGGAACAACCTATAAAAGCACTGGCGGCGGCGCGCGGGTGCAATAGACTCCCGTACTGGCCGAGCCTGGTAGGGGGGAATATCTACGGCAGTCAGGTCCGTGCGTATTTCTGAGGGCAGCAGCTGGAAAAATGGCGTTGTCAGAGTCTGGCAACTGAGGTAACTTAGGAGTCGAGCCATCACACTATGAAAGTTATTATTCTATGTACCGCCCTTCTGGCGGTAGTCCTGTTTTCTTGTAATCCCGATCCTGAGACCGCCAGACCGGATGGACCCCCCACCCAGACGGAACTGCGTCTGCGCGATAGCCTGGCGCTGATGCGGGCCGACTACGATGCACTGCGCCTGTGGGATGCCCTGGCGCGGGCGCGGAGCTTACGTGCGCAATCCGAAGCCTTAGAGGATTCCCTGCGGCCTGAGTTGCGAATAGCGGTGTACCAGTACCTGGCGATGCTGCACTTCGAACGGGAGCACTGGCTGGATTCCATACGGTACTACGCGGCTAAGGCCGACTCGCTGATCACTCCGGCGATGCCCCCGATCTTATCCGCCAGGCAGTCCCTCTGCTGGGCTTACGTGAGTTACCACGACTGGGCCATGCGGGAGATGGACC
>JBGTHX010000207.1:0-2308 GCA_041746055.1 Lewinella sp.
TGATCGAATTTGAAAGCTACACCCTCAGCAACGGACTCAGCGTTCTGCTGCACCACGACCCCCAGCGCACGGTAGCCACCGTCAACGTGCTCTACAAGGTCGGCAGCCGCAACGACCCGCCCCACCGCACCGGCTTCGCCCACCTTTTCGAGCACCTGATGTTCGCCGGCTCGGAGAACGTCCCCAACTTCGACGACGCCCTGCAGCTCGCCGGCGGGGAAAACAACGCCCTCACCAGCAGCGACTACACTCTCTACTACGATACCCTGCCCGCCGAGAACCTCGAGACCGCCCTCTGGCTGGAGAGTGACCGCATGCGGCAGCTTCGCTTCAGCGAGAAGTCGCTGGCCAACGAAAAGCGGGTGGTCATCGAGGAGTTCCGGGAAACCTGCCTCGAGCAGCCCTACGGCGACCTCTACCACCACCTCAACGCCCTCATCTACCTGCAACACCCCTACCGCTGGCCGGTCATCGGGCAGGACATCAGCCACATCCGCGGCGCGAAGCTCGGCGAGATCAAGGACTTTTACTTCCGCTACTACCGCCCCGACAACGCCATCCTGTGTATCGCGGGCCACTTCGACCGGTCCACCATCCGCGACCGGATCGAGCACTGGTTCGGGGCGATCCCGGCCTCCGATCCGGAACGGCCCCGCCCGGACATCGACCCCGAGCCCCCGCAGGAGGCCGCCCGCCACCTGCGGGTAAGCGGTGACGTACCGAGTCCGGTGATCTACCTGCATTTCCGTACCGTAGACCGGCTGCACCCCGACTTTCCGGCCACGGACATCCTGAGCTTCCTGCTGGGCGGCGGCCGCTCCTCCCTCCTGTACCGGCGGCTGGTGCGCGATACCGAACTCTTCGCCGAGGTCAGCGCGGGCATTAACGATAACCTGGAGTCCGGCGGCATCATCGTGGAGGCGCGCCCGAGTGAGGACGTCGACTACGATACCGCCCGCGCGGCCCTCCACGCGGCGATCGCGGAAATGGCCGCAAGCGGCATTACCCAGGAGGAGCTCGACAAGGTCGTGAACCGGCTGGAGCAGCGCAACCATTACCGGGAGGCCAATATCAGCAACCGGGCCAACGAGCTGGTCCTGTTCGCGATGCTGGGACAGCCGGATCTGATCAATACCGAAATGGAGCGTTATCTGTCGCTGACGGTCGCGGACCTCAATGGCGTGGCCCGTCGCTACCTGCGTCCCGAAGTGTGCGTCGAACTGGAATACCTCAGCGACGCAGCAGAATAGTCGTACCGGCGTCCCGCATCAGTTCCCCGTCGTACAGGCGGTACTCGACCACCCAGAGGTAGGAGCCACTGTTGGCGATCCGGCTGCCGAGGTAGCCGTCCCAGCCCCTACGGGCGCTGTTCGGCGGGAAGCTCTCCTCGGTGAAGACGAGCTCGCCCCAGCGGGTGTACACCTGGAAGGATTCCACCTGGGTGACCAGCTCGGGATTCGCGTATACGCCCAGGAAGTCATTCGTCCCGTCGCCGTCCGGGCTGAAGATATTCGGCACGTACACCGGCGAACTGCCGTCGACCGCGATCAAGGTGCCCACGCTGTCGATGCAGCCGAAGATGTCCTTGACCACGAGGTCCACATCCTGGGTGTAGGGCGCCGATACGCTCGGATTGGGGCAGGTGGCGCAGTCGAAAATGTCCGCGGGTGACCACTGGTAGCTGGCGATCTGCTGCGGAGGAATGAAGTAGGTAGGCTGGATCTGGAAGCCGCTCCCTACATCCTGGGGATAGAAGTTCTGGAGGCGTACGAACTCCCGCGAGGAGGCCGGGAAGTAGAATTCGGGCTGCTCAAGCTCGCAGCCCGCGGCATCCTGGATCGTGAGGGCATAGGTATCCCCCGCCTGCAGTTCGGAGAATAGGTCGGGCGAGAAATTCTCCCCGTCCACGCTATACACGTAGGGGGCCTGCCCGCCCGCCGCCGAGAGGCGCAGTACGCTGCGGCGCAGGTCCTGGCAGGTGAAGGTCACGGGGCGGATGACTTCCGGATTGATGAGGTCGATGCGCGTGGAATCCTGGCAGCCCACCCCGTCGGTGACGGTGAGCAGATAGGAGCCGGCGGAAAGCCCCGCGGCCGAGGGGCCGGTCAGCGGAAGCCCGTCGAGGCTGTAGCGATAGGGCCCGATGGAGGGCAGGTGCTCGATGGTGGCGGTACCGTCGGCGAAGCCGTAGCAGCTCGGGTCGGTGTAGTCGGCGTCCATAGCGGGACGGTAGAGGGTCAGCTCCGTGAACTCGCTCACTTTGGTACCGCAGGCCTGGTCCTTGACCTGCAGCACCTGGTAGGTACCG
>JBGTHX010000208.1:0-9933 GCA_041746055.1 Lewinella sp.
GGCGGTCTGCCCGCCGAGCACGGCGTCGCGGCCCGCCGCGAAGTAAGACTGGAAGAACCAGTCCACGGAAAGCTTCTGCGCCATCACCACGTGGTAGATGATCAGCCCGGGGTCGTAGGCTACCGCGATGCCCCGCGCCCGGGCCTTGGCCTGCAGGTAGGTCTCCTCCCCGTAGGCGATCCGCTTGCCCACCATCCCGACGCGGGGGTCGAAGCCGCCGAGGTCTTCCAGCAGTTGCCGCCGCCACAGCATCACCCCTCCGGTCGCCACGTAATTCCCGCCGGGAACGGCAAGTTGTTGGGAGTGGTGGGGAAGGGCGTTGCTGCCGTAGCGGTCCTGCCACCAGCGCGGGCGCCCGTAGTGATACCAGGGATAGTACACCCCGCCCACGATCTCGTACCCCCCGTTGGCGACCAACCAGGCGGTGCGGCTCAGCAGATGCCCATCGGCCTTGGCGTCGTCGTCCAGGTAGAGGACCCAGTCGGCCGCCGCCTCCCGGTAGCCGCGGTTGCGGGCGTGGCTGAGCCCCTGCCGGGTTTCGGTGATGCAGCGGCCCGTCAGCTGCGGGTGTTCCCGGAAGAAGGCTTCGGCGACCCGCCGGGTGTCGTCGGTGCTGTTGTTGTCTACGACGAGGAGCTCCCAGTCAGGGCCGGCAGACTCCTGTTCCAGCAGCGACTCCAGGCAGTGTACCAGTAATTCCGCCCGGTTGTAGGTGCAGATGATGACGGTGAAAAGCGGTGGTAAGCGTAGCATAGGGCGGGGACGCAGGGGCAGGGAGGCTAAACCGTAGTGCCGTTGGCAAACGTGTTCTGGCTTACGATCGGGCTGAACTTCTCCAGCGCCAGGGCATCCTTTCCTTCGGTGATGAACTGTAGCGGCACCTGCCCGTAATAGGACGCCCACATGGAATAGGTGCTCGGCGGTCCGAAAATGTAGTCACACAGGGACAGGGCGTGGAGATCCTCGATACCCGCGGCCGAGGGAAGCGTAAAGACGGGCAATCCGGCGAAGTTGTCCAGCTCGATCGGCTCGTTCGAACAGAGAAAAAACCGGACCTGTTTATCGCTCCGTTGCTCGGCGAGTTCTTCCATCACCCGGCGGTAAGTCGCATCGTCGAAGTAATATTGCCCGTTGCGGTATTCGCGGTAGTCTCCCCGCCTCACGTGAACGCCAATGAGCAGATCGGAGGAGCGGCGAAGACCGGAAATCAGTTTTTCTGCCCGCCTCACATATTTTTGCCCGGGTTGGAATACCCGCCTGATGTCCGCATGCCGGAGCTGCAGGTAGCGGCCGGGTACCGTGGCCGCCCAGGATTGTACCAGCAGTAACGCATTATCCCCGGAGGTGGCCGGCGCTTCCATTCCGACCACGTCGGTGGCCAAAACTGCCACGCCCAGTCGTCGCCAGGGCGCAGGAAACTTTCTGATCAGGTAAAATAGCCGCTGCATGGGTGCATACGTCCATTCTATCCGGTGGTGAAATTTTATCCCCGGCAGCACATCCAGGTGTTGAAAAAGCTCCTGATAGCGGGCGAAATACAGAATGTGGAGCGGGCGGTCGTGCTCCAGTGCATAGCTGATGAATGCAGCGTACGACCACAACCTGTTACAAAGCTGACCCGGCGTATCGATGATCCAGAACAAGGCTTAGGGATTAAGTTCCTGGCCGCCCCCCGGGCGGGACAACCTACGCTGCGACCGAGGTTTACAGGCCATTCTTGAGGGTATGGGCCAGCTGCTTCAGAAAGTGCCCTGGCCGGAGCGAGGCGAATTCCGGGGTAAACATAGCCATATAGTCTCGTAAGCGCAGGGGCGATGCGGCCCGTGCGAACAATTGGGTGTGTACTTCGGCGAGCACCTCGGCAAACTGGTGGGGGTCGAATACCCGCAGGCCTTGGTTTTGCGCATTCAGTTGCTGCAGCCAGGCTCTTGCCTCCCGAACGAAGCAGCGATAACCTACCGGATCATCCGCGCGTGGCCCGTGTGCCATTTGCAGGTGAACATCGAGCTCGGCGGGGGTGAAGTGGAATCCATAGTGGACCAACAACCGTTCCTGAACGGACCCCGCGTTGCGGACCTGCAGCTGGCGCTGCCGGGAGGTGATGTTTTCATTATGCGTACGGTACAGCACCAACACCTCCCGCAAGAGGTGACATTCCGTCGCCACGCTCATGCGCGCCAGGAGATCGTAGTCCAGGGAAGCCCGCAACGACTCATCATACCCTCCAATGCGTTCGAAGACCCGTCGTCGGTACACGACGGTGCTGTGTCCCATCGCGTTAGCAAACAGGAACTTCGCCTTCACGCCATCCGAAGAGGAGATCGTGGACCCTACCGCCCTCCCCCGCTTCCCGGCAGCGTTCATGTCTCTGTATGCACTGCCTAACAGCCCCACCCGGGGATGCGCATGCAGGTAGGCCACTTGCCGGGATAACCTGCCGGTAAGCATCAGGTCGTCCGCATCCAGCCGGAACAACAGTTCCCCCCGGGCATGCGTAGCGGCCCGGTTGAGGGTTGCCGAGGGGCCCAGGTTCTCGTCGTTTCGCCACAACCTGACCCGACGATCGGACTGCGCCACTTCCTGGAGGTAACGGAAACTGTCATCCGTAGACCTGTCGTCGACGAAAATCAGCTCCCAGTGCGGGTAGTCCTGGGCCCGCACCGAGGCGATCAGGTCGGGCAGGTACTGTTCAGCGTTGAAGACCGGTACCAGTATGGACGCGAGTTCAGGGTTCATCTGCTGCGGTAATGCCGGTGTCCCGGATGACAAGCTGGTGGTACCTCACGTACCGGGGAAGGCAGGTGAGAAAACGGAGTAGGAACCGCAGGTGAGCGGATACCCTCCGGACCTTACCCATCGTCACCAGCCTGACCACCAACTTAAGGTAATCCCACACGGTGACCAGCACCGCCTTCCCCACCCCCCTGCCAGGGTCAACCACCCGAAGCAGGCCTACGATCCAGAAGGCATAGGGGGACATGTCGAGCCGCTGGCTTACGGCCACCATATTCCTGTAGTGGTAGCCGGTAACATCGGTAACGATACCGAGGCGATAGCCCGCAATTCTCATCCGAGTCGCAAAGTTTTCATCTTCCCCGTAGTGTGGAAAAACTGGATTGAAGAAGCCAATCGCATCAATAACGGACCGCCGCAGGAGCCAGATCGCGGCATTCACGAAGGGAACTTCACGTACTCCGTTTGTTACCGGATTTGCGTTCCGCAGGTAGCGCCCAAATGCCGCATCCAATTTGCCCTCCGACCGGTAATGCACGGGGCTGAGCAGGCCGTATTCCGTCCGTGTTTCGGCCTTGTGGAGCAACGCCTCGAAGTCTGGCCGGGAGATAGCGGCATCCTGGTTGAGCAGGAAGACGTAGTCATACGCCCCGATGTACGACTGGTTAAAAACGAAGTTGTGGGCCTTGCCAAAGCCTACGTTGCGACGCAGGGGATAAAAATAAGTGATCAGTTCCCGGTACTGGCCGCTCAGGAGGTCCTGTGTCCCGTCGGTGGAGGCATTGTCTACCACCACCGTATCGGTCAGTTCCCCCAGCCCCCGGATGCATTCCATACAGGTTGGCAACCACGGCGCAGCCTGGTAGGTGACTATAATGCTAAGCGTCCTGGCCAAAATAGTTAGCTTTGATGTAGCCTGCGATGGAATAAATCGAAACCAGGCCGTAGATCGCCAGGGCCCAGTAGGTGGCGGTCAGGTTCCCGTAAATGTAACAGACCAGCAGGGTTACGGTGGCACCATAGTTGAAGGCCCAGACCTGGAAGATCTCCTTCCACGTGTACCCGAAAAGCCGGTAAAAGCCCAAGTACATGGTGATGGGAATGGAGCCCAGCAGGTAACCGAGTATGATGCCAACGATCATCCCCTCGATGGAATAGAGGACCCCTACCGATGCCCCGATTATCTGGGCGAGGGAACTGACGATCGTGTTGTACACCAACAGGCGTTCTCCCCGGAATACGATGAAGAGATTGCCACAGGCGCTGATCATCAGGGAGATCGGCAGCAAAATAGAGAGGGGATGCAGGTACCTTCCTACTTCCCGCCAGTCGCTGCCCCAGATCAGCTCACTGATGTCGTAGGAAAACAGGTGAAAAATCACCACCGCCGGGAAGGCAATGCTCCCGAGCACGTGAATGTACTGCGTAAATTCTTCCTTGACGTTGAGTCCTTCCGTCCGAATCCGCTCGAACATAGGCAGCTGGATCGTAGAGATCACCCCCGCTACGATATTGAGGGGAAGCCGGTTGAAACTGTACGCCCGGTTATACAACCCGAGATTGGCCGTGGAATGCAACTTGCTTAAGTACAGGTTGTCGATATTCGACGAGACGTACACCAGCACCTGGAAGATAGACAGGTTTACCAGGAGACTGCGAATGCGGGTGAAGGTAGCGTGCAACGGCAGGGTGCGGGCTCGATCCAGGCTCCAGCCCAGGTTCACCCGCCCGGCATAGAAGGCGTATTTGACCAGCGGCACGGCAAGCAGGGGTAAAACCAACGAATAGTACGAAAACCCGGCGATGGCAAGCACATACGTCAGTACCACCTGAACGGCAGTCGCCAGGAGAGATATCCGGGCAATCAGGCCAAACTGCTGCCGGCGGCTCAAAATGGCCTCATCGACTATCGGGATGGAGGTCAGGAAGGCACAGGCTGCATACAGGGCGAGCACGGAGAACAGTTCCGGCCGCTCGTACCACTGGCTGATGGGGAAGGCTGCCAGCAGGAGTACCGATCCAAGTACAGCTCCGCCCCCGATGGCAAACAGCCGGACACTGCGTTGAAAGGCCGGCACGTCAATTTCGCGGATCACCGCAAGCGAAAACCCGGCGTCCAGGAAAAGCGTGACCACCCCGTAATAAATCGCCCCGATGGCCTGAATGCCGTACTCCTCAGGGTCCAGCTGCCGGGATACGAGTGCACTTCCTACAAAGGTGACTAACAGGCTCGAATACTTGAGGGAGCCAACCTTCAAAAAATTGCTGACGATCTCGCGCTGAAAACTCATTTAGGACGGGGTGATTCCGGGGTGTACAGAAGCGTCTGCCGGTAAACGGGCGTCACGCCAGCGGACCAAAGCCCCCGGGCCAGGCCGGAAAGAATTGCAAGCAGTCATCAGACACGTTGAACCGGTAATGAGGTGCCAGGCATTCCACCTGTTTCGTTACCTCCGCCACGGTCGGATATCCGGTTCCTTCCACGAACAGGCGCGCGTCGTCAATGAGCAGCACATGACCTGCCCCGGGACGGTGAAGGATGGCCTGGATCTCCGTCAAAACGGGAGAGATCTTATCGCCCATCGCGGTTTCCCCTCCTGAATAGTGCCCGTCCAGCCAGAAAATAGCGGGGCGGTTCAATTTCTCCACCAGCGAGGGGATAGCGTGGCTGCTGTCGCCCTGGATGATCGTTACGTGAGCGTTTCGGCTGAACCGCCTGGCCGCTTTTCGGTACAGTTCCTCACTCAGCTCAACCGAGTAGATCCGATCAAAATCCGCACGTTGTGCTTCCACCATATCGCCGAGATAGGTACCGGTCTCCACCAACACGCCGTACCCAAAGCGTTCCCGGTACCGCGTTATCGTCCGCTGCTTCACGATGTGGGGCGGCGGTGCCGGGCGGCCGGCATTCTCCCAGGCCGTTAACTCCCGCCGCTCGCGCCGCTTACGACGCAGGGTCTTGAGGGATCGGGGAACCAGCGATTTCAGCAGAGCGGATAATGTCATCCGGGCAAAGGTAAGACAACCCCAGGCTTTCCCTTCGGAGCTCGCGCAAGCCCGGGGGTGCCGCCGCCCGACCGGAAAGATCACCCATGCCCGATGTAGTCTCGTGGGAGAAAAGAAGTAGCTTTGTTGCCGCAGACCGTCGATTATGCTGCTACAGAGTACTGCTCCATGAATTTGAAAGATAAAATCGAGGCCCTACTGAAAGAACGTCTTTCGACCACCGATTTCCTCCAGGCCAAACGAGCGTATCAGAAGCTCCGATCGATCCCGAACCGTAAGAACCTGACGCGGATTGCAGAAATATACGGCACGGACAAAACCGGGGTCCACTTTTATACGCAACACTACCAGCATCATTTCGGCCACTTGCGCGACAAGCGCGTCAAGCTGCTGGAAATTGGCGTAGGCGGATATGCGGCCCCCGATCAGGGGGGAAAATCCCTGCGCATGTGGAAAGAATACTTTTCCCGGGGACAGATCTACGCACTGGATATCTACGACAAATCATTCTTCGAAGAAACCCGAATCCGGATATTCAAGGGTAGCCAGGTCGACACGGAATTTTTACAGCGCATGCTTCGGGAAACCGGCCCCCTCGATCTCATCGTCGACGATGGCAGCCACATGAACGACCACGTGATCACCACTTTCGAATTCCTGTTCCCGCACTTAAAGATCGGCGGTATCTACGCGATCGAGGATACCCAAACCTCCTACTGGCCGAATTACGGCGGGGACAGCGAAGACCTTCAGCGGCCAGATACGATCATGAACTACTTCAAACAGCTCACGGATTCCTTGAACTACGTGGAATTACTGCGGCCGGGCTATCAGCCGTCCTACTACGACAAGCACATCACTTCCGTCCACTTTTACCACAACATGATCTTCATTTACAAGGGAATGAATACAGAGAAATCTAATATGGTTAAGGACCATCAGCTGATCAGCTAACACCCTATTTCGTTAGCGGCAGCTTGCTGCCCGGTACAAGCTACCCACCCGCGTACACGCCTCCTATTTACCAACTACCATGACTTCTCCCTGTACCGTTTTTGATCGCCCGCTCAGGAAGCTAATCTGGATGAGGTAAGTATAGACGCCCGGGTCTACCGCCCGGTCCCGGAACGTACCGTCCCACCAGTTCCGGTCATCGTCAAATGCGAAGTCTTTCCGCTGGTATACCAGCTCTCCCCAGCGGGTAAAGATCAGGTAGTCCCCTACTCTTGCTTCCGTTTCGGCATATTTGAATACCTCGAAGAAATCATTTTCCCCATCCCCGTGCGGGGAAAAGGCTCCGGGGACATAGAGTTCCTCCCGGCAATCGGCGTAGAAATCGGGGTCGTCGATGTCCAGGCACCTTCCGCATTCGTTAAGGGCGGCGTTTCCGTTTGCTACGCCAAGACAGTCTGTGCACCCCCCGTTAAATAGCGAATCCGAAGGCACCAGGCAGCTGCCGCAGTCATCATAAACCGCTTTCCCGTTTGGTACTCCGGCACAATCCACGCAGGAAGCGTTAAACAAGGAATCTGAGGGTTCCAGGCAGATTCCGCAGTCGTCGTAAACCGCGGCCCCGGCAGGTACGCCCGCACAGTCCAAACAGGACTGGTTAAATTCGGAAGCATCGGGCAACAGGCAAACGCCACAGTCGTCGAGCATGGCTTCCCCTCCCCGGACGCCCGCGCAGTCGAGGCAGGCGGCATCGAAGTCGGGATCCGTGGGCAGGAGACACTCGCCGCACTGGTCGATGACCGCACTCCCTCCTTCAGTGCCGGCGCAATCCACTTGCACAAAGCGCACGTTATCGATGGCGGGACCACAGTGTCCGTCGTTTCTGCTGGTGAACACGAGCGAAGTCTGCTCCTGGTTTGCCGTAAACTCGAACAAGATCGACTGCCACTTCATCTCGTCGTTGGTGGCGGTGGATACGTCTACCGGGTAAGTTGCCGTTGCCCCGGCGGCAGTGAGCTCCAGAACTTTCGCGATTTCACCAGGACAATTGGGATTCCCCGCCAGATCGAACCGCAGGCGATACACTTTGCCGGGTTGGGTCGGCAACTTATAGGTCAAGGCGCCGGGTCCGGTACCGTTCAGGTCAATACTTTTCCGTCCGTCGGAAGCCTTCCAGTAAGTGCCGATGTGATCAATACTCCCGCTGCTGACTACCCAGCCGGGCATGGACGTACTGTTTGCGAAGAGTCGTTCGAAGCCGCTACCCGGGTCGACCGCTGAATTCTCGAAACTTCCATTGGTAACCGCTTGTCCGTACGCGCATCCGCCGGTCAGCAATAGCCATCCCAGCAAGCAAATAACTTTTATCCTAAAAAACATAAAAGGTCATTTCATACCAGGATTGCCTGAATACAGGCAACAAATAACGGGCCTTTAAGCCCAGCAGACACCGGTTTAGGATCGTGGCTCCCTGTAGCCTCTCCAGGAGAAGGTTGCTATTCAGAGGGCCGACAAGGGTCAGTTTCAATAACCGGACACCTCTTCCTATCCATCAGATTATCAACGCCCTACCGCGGGTGGTGGTATCTGGCTGGAGTAGCTTGTGCCGCCAGGTACAGCCCAACCACCACCCAAAGCCCGCGAAAATTCATCACGTCCTTGAAAACGCTGGCGACCAGGAAGAGCAGCAGGATCGCGGCGAAGACGTTCGGCTGTTCCGGGCGGGAGTGGAATAGTGCGGCGACCAGGGCCAGCAGTCCCAACAGACCGAGGAAACCGGTTTCGGCGAAGGCGCCCGTCCAGGCGGAGTGGGGGTTGAAGCGGCCGTAGTGGGCGGGATACCGGCCGCTTGGGACCAGCGCCTCCGTGTACTCCTGGAACTGCCCCGGCCCTACCCCGAGCCAGGGATGCGCGGCACCGATGAGCAGGGCGGCGCGCTTGTTGGCCACGTAGTTGGTTTCGTCGAGGTGGTAGCGGCCCAGGGTGAGGACGGTGCGGCCCGAAGTGTAGCCCGGCTCGCTCAGTTCGGACCCGGACCGCTGCACCAACAGGTGGGTGCCCAACAGGAGGCAGGCCACCAGGGCGAGGGCAGCCAGCCGGAGCGGGGTCGCCCACCGCGGGTACCGGGCGGCCTCCAACAGCAGGACGCCCGCGGGGAAGAGCAGGTTTTCCTTGCCGAAGGTCAGTATTCCTGCTACCAGCATAAGCAGCACCGGGTACCCGGATCCCCGTTCCTGCCGCCACTCCCGGTAGGCCAGGAACAGGCCGGGCAGGAGGAGCAGGTACAGCATGCCGTAGACGTTCGCGGTCCCGCGCAGGCGGTAGACACTCCCCAGGTAGGGATACTCGGCGATGCGGGCGACCATCGCCGCGGGGGTGGTGCCCCCGAGCATCACCCAGCCGTATACCAGCAGGCAACCGGCCGACACCGCAACCGTCGACCACTTCCACCACGCCAGCAGGCGGCCGTTGCCGTAGCAGGATTCATTGGCCAGTACCAGGAAACTCAGGATGCCCAGGTATACCCGCGCCAACGCTTCCTCCACCGCACCCGCGTCCCCCGCCCAACCGGCGGAAGCCAGGTTCGCACCGAGGTAAGCGGCCAGCGCCCAGGAGTAGCGGGGAAAGCGCCGTACCTGGGTCCACAATTCTTGGCGGAAGCTCCACAGCAGCAGGGGGAATAGCAGCTCCGTGACCTGCACCTGGGCGGGAAGCCCCGGGAGGGTGAGCAAGCGCGGGAAGAGGGTGGCCACCGCGTAGAGCGGGAGAAGGAGGGACCTAAGGAACATCAGCAGTTCGGTGAGCCGGGAGACCGCCGCCCACCAGTAGGGCTGCGGCGATCCAGAAAAAACGCAGGTGCAGCAGGTCCATATTCAGGCTGCCGATCGCCACGGCGGCAAAAAAGGCGACGAGGCACCACTGCAGGTCGTCCTCGGCAATGCGCGCGGCCACGGCCCGTCCGCGCCGGAGCAAGCTCCACGCCATCACGAATACTGCGGCCAGCCCGGGAAAACCGCCTTCGCTGAATGCGCCGAACCAGGTGGAGTGCGGAATGTAATCCGGCAGGTGAGCGGGGTAGCGTCCCTCGGCCCGGAGGGCGGGCAGCTGGAGGGAAAAGCCGTCGGCCCCCACCCCGCCCCAGGGGTGCCGGAGCCCGACCAGGAGCGCGGCCCGCTTCAGTGAAACGTAGGAGGTCTCCAACAGCTGGAAGTCTTCTCCCCGCCAGACCACTTCGCCGGAGGT
>JBGTHX010000209.1:0-4738 GCA_041746055.1 Lewinella sp.
CGTCCGCGACGAAACTGTCCTTAACTTCATCTAGCAGGTAGTCGTCACTGAAGTGCTGTCCCTTTAGGTAGTGGATTTCGCCTTCCGTCAGGGTGGGGAAGTGAGGTCCGTACTTGATCTTTTCCGCGATGTCCCGAATGGAGCAGTCCATTTTTTATCTAGTAGCAAAGTTCTAGGCCAAAGGTAGGACGCGAAACTGAGCTGGAGTACATTATTTTAAGTAGTAAGTTTCTAGAGTTGACATTTCCTTGTCGGCGTCCGCAGCCCGGAACAGCCAGTCAATTCACTTACCGATCGAAGGTTGCGGACACATCACGAGTGAGTCCTGTGGCTGGGAGATGTTATTTTTTACCACCATCTCCGCTGCCAGTAGGGGCCTCAAAAAAGGTCTACTTAACATAAGTTAAACTACCGGAATAATCTCGTGCGGCAGCTCTAACGCGCGTAGCGCTCTCCTAGCGAAAGCGCAAGCGAGCCTCTAACATGGCAAAGCCATTCTAACCCCTCACCTACGATTTATATCGTAGAATATTTGCATGCCTACGATTCTTCTCGTACATTTGCTACGAGCAAAATCGTACATGCTATGGAATCATCCCCGACCGCCTCCGAATTAATCATCCTGCAACTGCTGTGGGATAGGGGGCCGCTGACCGTCCGCCAAGTGCACGACGCACTGTCTGAGGACAAGGAAGTCGTTTACACCACCATCCTTAAAACGATGCAGGTGATGCTGGAACGGGATTTCCTGAGCCGGGAATCACAGGGTCGCGGCCACATCTACAGTGCTAGTATTGCAAAGGCCGACACCCAGGACAAGCTGCTCGACACCTTCCTAAACCGCACCTTCAGCGGTTCGGCAAAGGGACTGGTCATGCGCGCGCTGGGCAACTACAGCACCAGTAAAAAAGACATCGAGGAGCTCAAGGCCTTAATCGAGCGCATTGAAAACGAGGAACAATGATCGAGCGCATCTTCTCTCCCCAACTGATCGACGCTCTGGGCTGGACGATCATCCATTCCCTCTGGCAGGGAGCACTCTTCGCGTTACTGCTGGGGTTAGCCCTGGTCTTACTGCGGGCCTACAGTGCCCAGGCCCGTTACCTGGTATCGGTGGGTTTTTTGCTGGCCTTTTTCGTCGCGGTAGGGCTGACCTTTACGGGTAGCTACGTCGAACCTCGAAGCGTTCAAGATCGCCAGGTCATCGAACCTCGAAGCGTTCAAGTTGGCTCTGGCCAACTTGAACCTTTATCCGTTCCCGGGCAAGCTCAGGAACGCTCAAAGGTCTTGAATCGATCTGGCGATTCAGGACGCTTCGAGGTTATAACCACTTACTTCAGTGGTCACCTGCCATTGATAGTTACCCTTTGGCTAATGGGTGTTTTGGTACTGCAACTCCGCTTTTTAGGCCAATTGGTCTACATACAGCGGTTGAAGAGCTACGCGACGGGTAAACTTCCCGCGGAATGGAACGACCGCCTGCGTGAGCTGGAAAAGCGGCTAGACATCAGCAAACCGGTGCGCTACCTGACCTCGGCCAGGGTAGAAAGTGCATTCACGACGGGCTGGCTCAAACCAGTGGTAATGCTGCCGGCCGGTATCCTTCAAGAACTACGGGAATCCCAGCTGATCGCCATCCTGGCCCACGAGCTCGCGCACGTCAAGCGGCATGATTTTGCGGTCAACCTGCTGCAAACGCTGCTGAGTACCTTCTTTTTTTACCATCCGGGGGTATGGTGGATGTCGGCACGAATTCACGACGAGCGCGAGCACTGCTGCGACGATCTGGCGGTGATGGCCACCGGCGAACGCATCGATTACGCCCGCACCCTGGTACAGCTGCAGGAAAAGGAACTGGTCGCCCCCAAACTGGCTATGGCCTACGGCGGGGTGGGTTTTGGCGGACGGGTGAAGCGAATTCTGTCAGGCTATCTCGGCACGGCAACTTTCGGTGAGGGGGTAGTGACCACTTTGATCATGGGGGCCACATTATCGCTCGCCATGGCCGCTACCGGTAACGCGAATAACGTGATCGAAGCCAAGCCGATATCCGATGCACTCCAGGAAAATATGGCACCCGCGTCCGCGCCCAATACCGATGTGCCCTCGAAAAAAAAGCTCGAACGAGAGATCAAAAATCGCGTGCTGCAATACCTGGAAGAAGAGGGGATCACCGAGTCTTCCTACAATGGTAATCTGGCGAAATTAGAGAACTTAGTGCATAACGAAGTCCGTGACAGTCAGTCCATTGCCTTCAACCTCCTCATGCGGGCCATCTACGAAGGCGAGCTCGAAATGGTAAGGTATATGATCGATCAGGTAGACGATCTCAGCCGGTTTGACCGCCAGGACTTTACGCCCCTCATGGCCGCCGCCTCAGAAAACGAACCGGAGGTCGCCCAACTGCTCCTCGACCACGGCGTAGACGTCAATCAGAGCAGCACCAACGGCTGGACGGCACTTATCGAAGCCGCCGACGAAGGCTCGTACGAAGTTGCCCGGCTGCTAATCGAAAATGGGGCGAAAGTGGACCTCAAGGGCCCGAATGCCAACCGCAACGCACTCGATATGGCCGCCTCGGAGGGCCACCCGGAAATTATCCAGCTACTACTCGACAACGGGGCCGATATTAAGAAAAGTCACGCTCTTCACCAGGCCGCTAACGAGGGACAGGTGGATGTGGTGCGCATGCTGCTCACCGCCGGGTTCCCGGTCAACGCCCGTGACGACGAGGGGCGCACCCCACTCATGCACGCTTCAGAAGAAGATCAGGACCAAGTGGTTCGTATCCTCCTGAAAGCGGGTGCCGACCGGGATTTGCTGGATAATGAAGGTCACTCCGCCATCGGCTCAGCGGCAGAGGAAGGTTCAAACGCCAGTCTACGGGAGATGACAGAGAATTTGAGCGAGGATGCCATGAAACACCTTCGTTCCAGCCATGAGATATTGCTCGGGCCGGCGCGCGAGGGCAATCTGTTCACGGTGCAGGCCATGCTCAAGACGGGCATCGATATCGACATTACTGACGAAGACGGCAACACGGCGCTTTCACTGGCGGCACGGGAGGGACACGTCGATGTAGTCCGTTATTTACTAGGGCGCGGCGCGCAGGTGCAGTATTCATCGGCAGGGCAATGTTCCCCGGTATTCCTGGCTGCTAGAGAAAACCACCCTGAAGTGGTGCGCCTGCTAGTGGGTAAGGGCGCGGCGATGGAGGATGGCTGTAATTACCGCGAGGTCGACATAAGGAACGGGACTTCAAGCGTGAAGATTTACAGCGGTGCAACCCCACTCATTGTCGCTATCGAAGAGGGCCACACGGCTACGGTTAACCTGTTGTTACGCCTGGGCTCCGACGTAGACCAGACCATAAGAAAGGAAAGTTACACCCTGCCGAAAAATCTCGATTATAACCGGGTAAATGCCCTAAATCAGGCAGAATTGACAGCCATGACCACCGACCATTACGCCACTGACGGATGGACGCCACTGCTCGAAGCAGTTGAAGGTGATCGCCATGACATCGTTTACTTACTGCTCAAAGCCGGCGCCGATAAGAACCACCGCAGCAGCAACGGCACCACCGCCCTTAGCCTCGCTAAAAAACTCGGCCACTCGGCCATTACGGAACTACTAGAATAATATAAAATGAGAACCCTGATCTTGATGGGGTTGCTGGCACTGTCCGGTAACCTGTTAGCTACTGCTTTGTGTAGTGCCCTCTCCCCCGGCTTACGTGTAGGGCCCCATCCCCACATGACGCATCCAAAGGAGAGGGTAGATACCTTCGAGTTAGGTTTTTCTATAACTGGTGTAACAGTTACTGGCAGGATTATCGATGGCACCACCGGCGCTCCACTCGAATATGCGACCGTCTCCGCTTACGGGCCGGATAGCCTGCTGGTCGACGGTGGCATAACCGATAATGCGGGGGTGTTCACCCTCTCTCTGCCCGCCGGTGATTACCGCCTGGTGGTTGAATTCATCGGTTTCGCGACGCTCGAACCGCAAGTAAGCTTGGTTGAAGACAGCGACCTCGGCGACCTGCTCATTACCGCTTCGAATGTCGATCTGGAGACGGTGGAAGTGCGCGCCGAAAAGAGTAGCATGACCCTGAAACTCGACAAGAAGGTCTTTAATGTCGGGCAGGACGCGCTTGCCCAGGGAGGATCGGCCAACCAGGTGCTGGCTCAACTGCCTTCGGTGACGGTATCCGCGGAGGGCGGGGTGAGCCTGCGGGGTACCGGTAGCGTGAAGATCCTGATCAATGGCCGACCATCAGCGCTGGCGGATAATAACTCTCTCGACGCGATACCCGCATCCAGTATTGAGAGTATCGAGGTGATCAGTAACCCCTCGGCCCGCTACGAAGCATCGGGGACGGGTGGTATCATAAATATCATCCTCAAAAAGGAGCGCAAACGCGGCTACGGTGGCTCCCTGACCGTGGGTACCGGATACCCGGCCGATCACCAGGCGCTGCTGAACCTGAATTACCGCCACGAGAAATTCAGCGCATTCGGCAACGTGGGCGGGCGATACGCGAACTTCCGGGGTAGTGGTGAACTGACCAGGACAACAGTACTAGATGGCCAAACCATCAATTTGCGGCGGGTGCCCGATATGGATCGCAACGACCGGGCATGGTCCTTTTTTGGCGGTGTCGATTATCAGGTGACCGATAAGGCGACCCTGACCGGCTCTTACTCGATCTATGACGTCATCAACGACGACATTA
>JBGTHX010000210.1:0-3830 GCA_041746055.1 Lewinella sp.
GCCTGGAAGATGAAGTCGGTGTAGCCGGTGTAGGTGGCGCCTTCTTCGGCGGCCGCGGCGTAGTCGGCCGTAGCACCCGCGGCCCAGTCCATGGGCGCGAAGGCACCGATGAAGCCGCCGGCGTAGTCGTCACCGGGATACATCAAGTTGTAGCCGATGAAGTAGTAGGTCAGCAGTCCGATGCTGATAATCATGGAGTTCTTAAAGAGGATGTTGACTACGTTCTTGCGTTGAACGAAGCCTGCCTCCAGGGTGGCGAATCCAAGGTGCATAATGAAGACCAGCGCGGTCGCCATCAGTACCCACAGGTTATTTACAGTAAACATTGCTTCCATGGCAGTGGGGATAGTTGAGTAAGGGTATGGGGGATTCCGACCCGCGCCGGCCTAGGGCGCGCAGGGCGATCCACGCGATGGCGTGGATAAGGGAGTGCAATTGGGGTTAAATCGGGAGTCTTGGTTAAATCGCGCTTTCGTCCTCTTCACCGGTACGGATGCGGACGATGCGGTCCAGTTCGTACACGATAATCTTGCCGTCACCCACCTTACCGGTACGGCCAGCGGAAACGATGGCGTGAACAATGGCTTCCGCCTTGGTCGAGGGAGCGATGATGTCGAGTTGCAGGCGGGCGATGTAGTCGGCATCGTACACACTGCCCCGATAGGTCAGCTGTTCTCCGCGCTGGAGTCCGAAGCCTTTGACTTCGGTGAGGGTGAAGAAATTGACGTCGATGGCCGCCAGGGCATCCCGGATGCTCTCAAAGCGCGACAGTCGGATGATAGCTTCGATCTTCTTCATAGAAGTGGTTATCTTGGGGCCGGTCAGTGGTCAGCTGCCAGCCCTTAAAAGAGGTGAAAGGAGAAGGCTATCTGGTAGGGGCTCAACGATGGGTGGACGTCTCCCCGTTTCGTTTCCTCAAAGATGGCCCCCACGCCGCCGCTTGCTGCAGCGAGATACTCCGGCCTTTTGTGACGCCTAAACCCACCTACATCTCATCTTCAGTGCTGTAAACCAGTGCCTTAACTCATCTCGCTTCCCCATGCCTACGGCCGTAAAAGACCAATTGTGGCGATTGATAAAGTCGCTGAACAAGGCAGAAAAGCGCAATTTCAAACTCTACGCCACCCGTGCCGGAGCCACGGGAGACAGTAAGTTCATCCAGCTCTTCGACGTGATCGACCGCCTGGATGCCCCCAGCGATACGGTCATTACCGACCGGCTGAGCCTTTCCCCCGGCCAGTATTCCAACCTGAAGCGCCACCTTTACCAGCAGGTGCTCACCAGCCTCCGGCTCATCTTTATCAACAAAGAGATCGACATCGAATTGCGGGAGCAGATCGATTTCAGCCACATTCTGTACGGAAAGGGCCTCTACCTCGACGCCCTGCGTACCCTGGAGCGCGCCAAGGGGAAAGCCGTCGAGCACAACCGCGACCTGCTCCACCTGGAGATCCTCGAATTCCAGAAACTGATCGAGTCCCGCCACATCACCCTCTCGCGGCAGATCGACAACAAGATGGACCTACTCCTCAACGAGTCGGCCGAGCGCAGCTACAGCGTGCTCAATACCAGCGAACTCTTCAACCTCAACATCCAAATCCACGGCCGGTATATCGAAAGCGGCCACAGCCGGAGCGCCCAGGACCGCCGGGGCAACGAGGAGTTCTGGTCCGCCATCCAGACCCACCGCTTCGACCGCGAATCCGTCAGCAGCACCTTCCACCAGAAAATCAACCGCTTCCAGGCCTCGATGTGGTACCACTACATCCAGCTGAACTTCGACGACGCGCTGGAATCGGCCATGAACGCCCTGACCCTCTTTTACCTGAGCACCCACATGACGGTAAAGGACCCGGATCTCTACCTCCGCTGCCTGTATTACGTATCCGTCTTCGCCTACCTCAACGGAGAAAAGTCGAGGCTCCGACGCTACCTGAAGGTGATCGACGATTTCCTCAACGACGAGCAGGTGCTACTCAACGAGAACAGCCAGCTCATCGGACGTACCTACGCCGGACTGATGGCCCTCAACGCCCACTTCAGCCACGGGGAGTGGGAAGAGGCCCACGCCACCGGCAAACGGATCCGTCAGGCATACCGCGCCGGTGAATTTCAGCCTACGGACCATCGCTGGGGGCTTTACCTCTACAAATTCGCGGGCACCTGCTTCGTGCTGCGCCGTTACGAGGAGGCACTCGACTACCTCAACGAGATCATCAACATGAAGACGGGCATCCTGCGGGAGGACCTTCTGCTGAACGCCCGGCTGCTGCACCTCCTCTGCCACCACGAACTCGGCAACCGGGCACTGGTGGACTATCACCTCACGAACTACGGCCGGCAGATGCGCAAGAGCCCGGACACCGGTCGGGTACACCGCCTCACCGCCGCGGCGCTGCGTAAACTGACCAAGGAGGTTGCCTCCGAGCACGTGCCGATCCTCCGGCGCCTCGACTATGACCTACGCGAGGCGGCAAGCGGCGACCCCTACGAGCATAAGGCGCTGCTGTACCTGGATCTTACTCAATGGATTCGCCTGCGCCTGCCGGGGGGAAGGTCCGCCCAAGGGCAAAGTTCCTGGCCAGTCGCGCCTTACGGTGTTTCACCATCAGCTCCAGTCGCTTGAGGCTGGCCTCGATGTACGACACCTCCCGGCTGTTCACGAGAAAGAGGGAGCTCTCCCCCGCCCCGAAAAGTTCGCGTTCGCCCGCCAGCAGCACGCGGTAGTCCTCCGCCGTCCGGGTGGCCAGTGCGTACTGCCGCACGGTGGCGTTGGCTTCGTTTCCGGCCTGTATGATCTTCGCACCCAGCTTGGCGGTCTCCGAGCTGAGCTTCAGCCGCGTCTCGCTCTGCTTTACCCGCGTGAGCTGCAGTTTCCCGCGCTCCTTGCGAAGGAGGATCGGCTGGCTGAAACTGACCCCCCATTTGTAATTACCGGTGGAATATTCCTCCAGGGGGCGCGTCGCGCCGCCAGACAGCAGGGCATTGTACTTGAGGTCCACGCGGGGTTTGAGCTGCTCCACCTGCAGGCGCTCGTCGATGCCGTAGGATTCCAGTTGCAGGCGCTGCCGCGCGAGGAGGGGGTGATCGTCGGGGAGCGCTGCTCCAGCAACCGGGGCAATCAGGACCTGGTCCGGATCCGGGGGCAGCGTACCGGCCTCAAGCTCGAGCGGCACCACCCCGTCCAGCCACAGGAAGGCATTGAGCGCCGCCTGGGCGTTGGCCAGGTCCAGCTGTGCGGTCTCCAGTCCCAGCAGCCGGTTCTGCAACAAAATACGGGCCTCGAGCGTGTCGATGGCCGGCAGATCGCCGAGCCGGGCGCTGGACACGACGGCTTCGTAGCGGGTGCTGGCGAGTGCCACCGCTTCCTCGTAGACGGCCACGGCACCCTGCGCACCCGCCCATTCCCAGTAGCGGGTGCCCGCGTCGTACAGCAACTCGTTAAGCTGGATCTGCCGTTCGGCCTCGCTGGCACGCCGGTAGACTTCGGCCCGCCGCAGTTCCGCCCGCCGCTCGTCGAACAACAGCCCCTGCCCGAGGGAAACGGACAGGCCGGCGGCAAACAAGCCGTCGTCGGGCACGGTGTGTTCCGGGTTGAGGTAGTATCCCTCGTTGCGTTCGTAGGCGGCGTTGAGCTCGATGCCGAACCAGGTGGGGATCTTCAGTCCGCCCTCGGCCAGGCTGTAGTACCGGGTACCCTTGAAGTACTTCTGGGCGAGATCTCCGTAAAGTTTGGGGTCGAAGCCGCCCCGGGCCTGCCGCAGCACCGCCGTGGCGCGGGCCCGTTGCAGGTCGGCGGTCACCACCAGGGGATGATGCTCGCTGACCAG
>JBGTHX010000211.1:0-7322 GCA_041746055.1 Lewinella sp.
CGCCGGGTATGCTGTCGCACCACTATTCGCCGGGACTGCCGCTACAACTGGTGGACGATCCGGGAAATGAAGCGGGACGGCCGGATCGCGCCGTAGTGCGGTTTGGCGCGCCGGCGCGGAATGAATGGGAATATAGCCTCTCCCCCACCGGCGACCTGGAGGAGGCGGCACGGCGGTTGTTTTCGGTATTGCGGGAACTGGCCGATGGCGGCTACCGGGACGCCCTGGTGAGCCGGGTGCCTGAATCGGGGCTGGGCCGTGCGGTGAATGACCGGTTGCGGCGGGCGGCCCAAAAGGACGAAACGCTTTAACAATCGGCGGACTGCCGCGTTTCGGCAATTGCAATTGCTCCTACCATGCGCCTGTTTCTCTTCCTGGTTTTGTCTTGTTTCTTTACCGCCGCCTGCGGATCCGACAAAAATTCGGAGGTGGAGGTAACGGCATCGGCGCTGGACGGCCGGTGGGAACTGAGGGAAGCCCGCCGGGACAACGTCAAGACTGAAAGTCTCGACGGACTCTACTTCGACTTCCAGCCGGGCGGAGTCCTCTACACCAACCTGATGGGCGAAGAACAGGAGGGCACCTACGCCTTCGACGACGAAGAAATCGTAACCGGCGGCGTGGAACCCGCCCTCACCTACGAGGTGGAGTCGCTGGACGCGGGCGAGCTGGTGCTGCGGTCCAGTCTACAGGGATTCCTGTTCCAGTTCAGGTTGCGGCGCGCCGGAACCGACGCACCGCTCTAGCGCAGAAAAAAGTGCTGCAGGTCGCCCACCGTTTCGATCTGGCTGGCTTCTTCCACCGTGAGGTAGTACTCGAGGCGGCTTTCCAGGCCGGCTACGAGGAGCTCGATGTCCATCGTGTCGAGAAAAAGATCCTCGCGCAGGCGGGTAAAATCATGGAGCCGGTGACCGGGCAGCCGGAGCTCGCTGCTCAGGTTTTGCATCAGCAGGGCGTTGCGGGCCTCAATGGCCGGGGTCATAGTGTGCGTCATATTGTTCATTTGGCGACCGGCGGGCCGGCGGGGAAGGAAAAGCGAATATTCGCTAGACAGAACGACAGCCGCCGCCCAGGCGTTGCCTGTATGCAAAAAATATTTACCCGCACAACATCGGGAGGCCTTCGGGCATTCCCTCCGGGCGGCTCTTTTTCCCCGCCGCCGATCAAACGACTGAAATGAGTGATTTTAACGGGCTGGACCGTCATGCCCCCCGTCGCTGGAACACCGAGCCCTTCGGTGAGAACAGCTGGACGATGTTTAAAGTGATCAGCGAATTCGTGGAAGGCTTCGAAGTGATGAACCGCATCGGCCCCTGTGTGAGCATCTTCGGCTCGGCCCGCACCAAGCCCGACCACAAGTACTACCAGACCGCTACCGAGATCGGGCGCCTGCTTGTCCGCGAAGGCTACGGCATCATCACCGGCGGAGGACCCGGCATTATGGAAGCCGGCAATAAGGGCGCTCACGACAGCAAGGGCGCCAGCATCGGCCTCAACATCGACCTGCCCTTCGAGCAGAGCAGCAACGCCTACGTCGACCACGACAAGGATATCGACTTCCGCTACTTTTTCGTCCGCAAGGTGATGTTCGTCAAGTACGCCCAGGCCTTCGTGTGCTGCCCCGGCGGATTCGGCACTATGGACGAGCTCTTCGAAGTGCTCACCCTCATCCAGACCAAAAAGATTTCCCCCGTGCCCGTTATCCTGGTGGGTACCGACTACTGGTCCGGACTCCGGCACTGGATCTTAGATACCATGGAGACGCGGGAAAAGACCATCAGCCCGGGCGATATTGACCTGCTGCCGATCGTGGACACCCCCCAGGAGGTACTGGCCATCATCCAGGAATTCTACGACGAAAAGGGAGGGCGCCTCGAGCCCAACTACAAGCTCTAGACCGAGGATACCTCGGTCGGGGTGACCTGGTCCAGTACCCGCACCGACCGCAGCTCCTGGAGCGTGCGCCGGTGAAAACGGATGTCGCGAGCGATCACCTGCCGGTCGGCCTCGTTAGGAATATTCTCGATCGCGTCGGTGAGCAGGATACCGATCTCCCGCGCAAAGTAGTGGTGATAGGAAACGGAGTCTCCCGCCAGCTGCATGAGGTGGTACAGCATCTGGAACAGCCGCCGCACGAGGAGGGGGTCACCCTTTCCGTAACAGCGCATTTCCTGCAGCAGCGCCGCCAGCACCTCGCGGTAGCCGTGGCGCGCGAACCATACCTCGCCCCCCTTCTTGGACCGGAAGACATTGTGCAGCGGCGTGTGCATCATAGCGGCCAGGATCTCGGTCTGCCGGTCGATCACCATAAGCGCCGTGCCAGGGTCATTGATACCCGGCGAGAGCCCCTTCAGCGCGATCTCCGTGAGTTGCTTGAGGTTGGGCAGGTACCAGTCGTCGAACTGGTCGGGTATCGGCGCCACGGCGGCCAAAACGTGTTCGATCTCCTCCTTGTCCAGCACCCGTTCGGACTGCAGCAGCGGCAGGCCCCGGGGCACGTACTGCCCCTTGGTGACCCCGATGTAAAAGCGGGTCCCGTACTCCAGCCCCAGATCGGCCAGCGTTTTGTGATCCACGGTGCCCACATAGCCGCCGATCGGGCTGGGGATGGCATTCCAGCCCACCACCTCGGGCGGGACGGCCGCTTCGGCGTAGCCCTGTTCGCCCCAGTCGCATTCGTCTTGCAGGTCGTCCATGGCGTCCTTCGCCACCCGGTCGATGATGTTACCCACCTGGATCTTGGCGGTGATGGAGGTGACGAAGTACACGAAGAGCACTAGACAGGAAATACCTAAAATGGTACAGACGAGGATCGAGAAGTTGGGGATCTTATAATCGTCACTGCTCCGGATCGACAGCAGCACGGCAATACTTAGCACGATACTGGCCAGGTTCAGGCCCATGACAAACTGCAGGGCGCGGTCGCCGGTCAGCTTCGGCAACAGCCGGGGAGAATAACTGCTTGCCACCTGGTTGAGCAGCGTCATGATCTGGGTGAAGGTGAAGACGGTCAGCGTGATCAGGCCACCGATAAACATGCCCAGGATGGTGCGTGCCGTATCCTGGCTCGTGATGGCCAGGGCCGGGAAGATCTCGGTGGTTTTTTTACTGATCGCGGTGGTGCTTTCCAGCCAGTAGAACAGAAAGGCCAGCAACAGCGCCACGAAGATCATGGGTACGGGCAGGAAGGCCACGCTTCGGACGGCTTGCTTCAGGAAGGTTTGCAACGTTCGGTAAAAATGTCCCATATTATTCACGCAGCCCGCGAAAAATCTCCGCGACGGCGGGGCAGACCAGGCTGTTTCGTAAGGTCAACGGAAGGAGGGGCAACATGTTTTTCCGGTCGGTATGCGGATACTCCCGGCAGGCGCGGGGCCGCGCCTCGTACACCGAGCAGTAATTATCGGCTCCGAGGAAGGGGCAGGGCGCGACATTGAGCACGTAATCCTGCTCATCGTCGAGGTGCAGATACTGCTCCACCAGCTGCGCCGGACGGATACCGAGGTGGCGGGCCAGGCGGTCGATGTCGATGTCGCGGAAGATCGGGCTGGTGGTCTTGCAGCAGTTGGCGCAATCGAGGCAGTCGATGCGGGCAAAGGCCTCCGCGTGGGCCGCGTGAATGCGCTCGTCCAGGTCGCGGGGCGGCCGGGCGCGAAGGCGGGATACCAGCTTTCGGTTGGGCTTGTATTCGTGGCCGGCCTGCTCGAGTTCCTTGGCTACGTCCACGGTCAGACGGCTATCGGGGCCTTGATCGCCGGCCAGGGATCGTAATTAAGCAGCTCGATGTCTTCGAAGCGGAGGTCGAACAGCCCCGGCGCGTCTGCGGCGATGCGCAGTTCGGGGAGGGGGCGGGGCGCGCGGGTGCCCTGCAATTCCGCCTGGCCGAGGTGGTTCCGGTAGAGGTGGGCGTCGCCGAGGGTATGTACGAAATCACCGACGGCCAGACCACACGCGCGGGCTACCAGGTGAGTGAGCAGGGCGTAGGACGCGATATTGAAGGGGACGCCCAGGAAGACGTCGGCGGAACGCTGGTACAGCTGGCAGCTCAGCCGCCCTTCGGCGACGTAGAACTGGAACAGGGTATGGCAGGGCGGCAGGCCGGCCTTGGCCATCTCCGGGATTTCGACCGGGTTCCAGGCGGTAACGATGTGGCGGCGGCTGTCGGGATTGCGCCGGATGCCTTCCACCACCTCCTTCAGCTGATCCACCCCGTTGAAGTTGCGCCACTGCCGGCCGTAGACCGGCCCGAGTTCGCCCCACTGCCCGGCAAAGGCTTCCTCCCCGGCGATCCGGGCGGTAAACACCTTCAGCGCCTCCTTCCATTCGGGGGAGTGCTTGGGCAGGCCGGCAGCGCGGCCCGTTTCCTCCAAATAGTGCTGGAAGGGCCACTCGTTCCAGATGCGGACGCCATTCAGGACGAGGTAGCGGATATTCGTATCGCCGCGGATAAACCAGAGCAATTCGTGCACCACGCTTTTCCAGTGGACGCGCTTCGTGGTCAGGAGCGGGAAGCCCTGTTGTAGGTCGTAGCGCGACTGGTAGCCGAATACCGACAGTGTACCGGTACCCGTGCGGTCACCCTTGGGGGTACCGTGGTCTAGGATGTGCCGGAGCAGGTCTTGGTAAGCTTTCATGCGCTGCGGTTTGGGTTTCGCCGCCCGCAAAACCGGCGGAAAGGTAAAACTATCCCCGCTTACCGTGCTTTATAGCGTACGTTTCCCGGCACGGGTGACGCCCAACCCAACTCCATGCAAGACCCGATATTCACGAATCAGACCGCTATTGTGACTGGCGCCGGCACGGGCATCGGCTTCGGCATCGCCCGACACCTCGTGGAACGCGGGGCCACCGTGGTGCTGAATGACATCGACCCGGTGGCCACCTCCGATGCCGCCCGCCGCCTCAACCAGCTGGGCCCCGGCAGCGCTCACGGCTGCGTGGGCGACGCCGGCTCCGTGTCCTTCGTGCAGGAATTGGTGGCCTACGCCGTATCGCAGCCCGACAGCCGCCTGGAAATGGTGGTGGCCAATGCGGGCCTCACCGAATTCGGTGACTTCTTCGACTTCACGGAGGCCAGTTTCGACCGGGTCGTTTCCCTCAACCTGAAGGGCACCTTCTTCCTGACCCAGGCCGTGGCGACCCACCTGCGGGAGGAGGGCCGGGGCGGGCGCATCGTGCTGATCGGTTCGAACGTGGGAAACCGGGCTTACCCCGACCTGGTGGCTTACGGTATGTCCAAGGCCGCCATTGCCATGCTTGCCCAGCAACTCGTGCTGGACCTCGGGCCGCTGGGCATTACCGTCAACTGTGTCTCCCCCGGGGCCGTCCTCACCGAACGGACCCTGCTGGAGGAGCCAGACTACGCCGGGGTGTGGGCCAAGCTTAATCCGGCCGGCCGTGTAGGCCAGCCCGAAGACGTAGCCACCGCCGTGGGCTTCCTGCTGGGCCCGGCCGGCCACTACCTCACGGGGCAGCAGATCGTGGTGGACGGGGGTTGGTCGGCCTACGCTGCCTCCCCGCAATTCGTGGACCGCCTCCGGGAAGAGCGCAAAAAAGAGGTGGACTAAATTCACCTTTGCCCCGCTCCGGCGTTACACCGTTAACCAACCGCACTAATTACACTACCTATGCAACGGATTACCTTTTATTGCCTGCTGGTCTGTGGCCTCTTCTTCGCCGCCGCCTGTAACACCCCTTCCAACGGCGCGCCCGAAGCCAATCCGGAGCCGATGACGTCCGGTGGACAGGACAATACCTCCGTCACCCCCGGCAATGCCGACGGTAAGCCCTACACCCTTACCGTAATGGACACTACCGTGAAGAGCCCCCGCAAGGAACTGACCGGCAAGGTCAACGGTGTTGACGTGGTCATCAACTACGGCAGCCCGGCTATGAACGACCGTACGATCTACGGCGACCTCGTCCCTTACGGACAGGTATGGCGCACCGGCGCTAACGAAGCCACGCGCATCACCTTTAAGCAGGATGTCAAGGTCGGCTCCGAAGGCACCATGCTGTCGGCCGGCACCTACTCGCTCTTCACCCTTCCCGCCGATAAGGACGACTGGACCGTGATCTTCAATAAGACCGCCGACCAGTGGGGCGCCTATGACTACGCCGAAGACGCCGATGCCGCCCGCATCAAGGGCATGTCCGCTAACCTGAGCAGCCCCGTCGAGCGCATGGATTTCGCCATCGAAGGCGACAAGGTGGAGTTCATATGGGCCGACCGCAGCGTCAGCTTCCCCGTGGCACCCGCCGCGCGCTAGATTCCGCCACCGCCCCGGCGCTGGGTGGAATCCCGGCCGAGAATATCCCGCCCCTCGCTTGGTCTAGGCACCTCGCGGGGGGCTTCTTTGTAGGTTTGTTTGAAGAGTTGCTCCTCCTCGTGCCAGCGGCCGTCCGCCCCCAACTGCAGCATGTGGTAGCTGCCGTCGGGCATCTGCACCGGCCCCTCTCCGTAAGTACTGGGCATCATAATCAGGTTCTCGTACACCACCCCGCCCTGCTCGGGATCGAAGCGCAGGGCCACCGTGGCCTCTGCCCCGTACATCATAATGAGGCGGGCGCGGCCGTCGAGGGGCAGGCCCGCTTCGGTGAAGGTGTCGAAAATGGGCAGACCGAATTGGGGCCGGCCCTCCCCGTCAAAACTCAGGACATCCATGATCTTCCTCCGGCGGTAGGCCTCGTAACTGTCGTAACCGAATACAAAGTAGTAGGGCCGGCCACGGTAGGTGCCCGCGTCCTCGATGTGGTAGACGGCGTAGCCCAGCCAGTTGTCCGCTCCCGCGATGAAGTTTTCCGGGTTCTCCAGCCACTCGCTGCCGCGGTCCACGAGCGGAATGAGTTGGAGGTCAGGGGTATTTTTCTGGATTGCTCCGTAATGGCGGTACGTATCGCGGTCGACGTACAGCTCCCAGCTAAAGATGCGGAAACTGCTGTCGGCCGGGTACTGAATGCTCAGTCCCGGGATTTCTCCGAAATCATACAGAAAGGAATTGGGCCGGTCGAGTGTGGTGACCAGTTCGCGGATCAGATCACGACAGGCCTGGTAGCGCGCCGTTTCTGAACTGTCGGTGTAGATCGTTTCCGTAAGGGCGGTCAGGCGGGGAACGGCGGCGTCCATGGCATCGTCCTGGGCCCAAAGTCCCGTACTGACGAACATAGCAAGCAGGTAAAGCAATTTACGGTAGGGCATAGCGGCGGTTACGGTACCCTCCTAAGACGCCCGCCCCCCCCCTAAAGTATGCCTCCACCGTCTACATTTGCATTATGATAACAGTCGACTTCAGCAACCGCACGGCCCTGGTCACCGGCAGCAG
>JBGTHX010000212.1:0-18372 GCA_041746055.1 Lewinella sp.
GCCCCCAGCAGATAGATCTCGTCCCGGTAGACGACCGGCTGGAAGTGGTGGATCTCCACCGGCGGAGGGGCGCCCTCCGCCCACGTCCGGGTAGCCGGATCGTAGATCGATACCGGACGAATACCGCGGCCGCCCAGGAGGAAGTAGCGCTTGCCCACCTGTACGAAAGCCGCTTCGTGGCGGGCCACCGGAGTGGTGGGGGTAGTGACCGTCTCCCACTTCCCCACCGGTGATTTGGGTCGCGGTGGAGTGCACGTCAGGAGGCCCAGCAGGAGGAGCAGGCTGCAGGTCCGCATCATTTAGCCTTCAGTTCGCGGAGCTCGATATCGCGCCAGCGCACCTTGATGCCGCCGCCGTCGTGGATCTGCAGGGCGATATGCCCTTCGCCTTCCCCGATCTTTTCGTCGGTGAAATCGACCATTTCGGTACCGTTCAACCAGGTCTGTACGCGGGGGCCGAGCACGCGGATCTTCATCTCGTTCCACTCACCCATCTTCAGGGCGTCCTCGGCGGAGGGGGCGGGCTGCACCAGCCAGCCGCGGCCGTAGGATTCGTAGATACCCCCGGTGTGGTTGCCGGGAGGGGCCACCTCTACCTGCCAGCCGCTGATCTTGGTGCCGTCGAGGGTGGAGCGGAAGAATACGCCGCTGTTGCCGTCGGCCTCTTGCTTGAATTCGAGGGTAAGCTCGAAATTCTTGTACTGCTGGTCGGTGGACAGGTAGCCGTACTCCGCGTCGGGGCCGCTCTCGCAGATCAGCTCACCGTCCTGGACGTACCACTTTTCCGTACCGTGGACTTCCCACCCCGCCAGGCTTTCGCCGTTGAACAGATCGGTGGTAGGCCGGCCGCAGGCCAGGAAGAGCAACGGCAAAAACAGGAGGGGAATCAGTTTCTTCATGCCGGGAAAATACACCACCCGACGGATAACTCGCTAGTTATCGAAACGCAGCCGGACGGATAGGCCTGCCTCCAGGCCCGAGACGGCGTCGGTCCGCGTTTCCAGGTGGAAGCGATCCGGGGTGGGAGCATAGCTGATGTAGGGCTCGAAGCCCAGCACGAAGCGGTCCGAGAGGTAGCGCTCGTAGCCGGCCAGTACGTGCAGGGAGTAGTTGCGGTACTCGAAATTATCGCCGCCCGAGTTGCCGCGGTAGAAGGCGGTTTCGGCCTGGGGATCACCCACGAAGCGGCCGATCACGCCCCCGGCGCCCACCAGGAAGCGGTCGTTGTTGCGGAAGTAATCGAAGCGGTAGATCACCGATACGGGGATCTCCATCGCCATGTACACGATCCGGTTGAGCCCGGAATTGCCCGCCACGCTGTCGAGGCGGGTCTGCCGTACGTCGTACCGGTAGCGCTTGCGCACCATATCGACGCCGGCGCGCAGCGACAAGCCGGGCACCACTTCGTATTCCAGGTAGGCACCCGCGGAGATGCCGACATCCACGCCGCTACCGCCTTCGGTGTACACGAAATTGCCCTCCCGGAAGCCGTCCCGCTCCTCGGAGTGCATGGAGAGTGCCTGGGGGGTCACGTGGACGCCCAAGTCAAGCCGTTGCTGAGCAGTAAGATCGGGGGATAGGAACAGGGCAAGTAGGCCCACCAGTGCGGTGAGGCCCGTGTTCCACGCGAATGATCGCATGCGGGAATGTGATTTTAATGGGGTTCTAATTCAGAGTAGCTACAACAAAGAAAGGCACCTTACGCGGGCTTCAACGTAAATGTCCGCTTCCTTAACATAATTATGTTGTCCCGGTGGCAAATTTAACCCCATCACCCCCCCATGGCGGGCGGGCCAGCCGGCGATGCGCTTACCTTGCCACCCGAAATCCGTCATCATGCCCCTTCCCCGTTTACTATACGCCCTGCTACTGCTGCTGCTTTCCCTCTCCCTCCCCGCCCAGGACCTGCGGGTAGAGCCGCCCAACTGGTGGATCGGAATGCGCGACAGTTCCCTGCAACTGCTCATTCACGGCGTGGACGCCGGTGCCTGGGATCTTACCGTGAGCGGGGCGGGCGTTACCCTGGCCGAGACCCATACCGCCGACAGCCCCAACTACCTTTTCGCCGACCTCCTCATCGCGCCCGACGCCCCCGCGGGCACCGTTACCCTCACCTTCCGCAGCAACGGCCGGGTGGTCACCGAGTATCCCTACGAGCTTCGCGGGCGGGAGCGCTCACCCGAGACCTACGCCGGCTTCGACGCCACCGATGCCATCTACCTCATCACCCCCGATCGTTTCGCGAGCGGGACGGCTGCCAATGATACCGTGACGGGTATGCTGGAAACCTTGGTAGACCGCAGCGAAGGCTTCGCCCGTCACGGCGGCGACCTGCAGGGAATCACCGATCACCTGGGCTACATCGACAGCATGGGCTTCACCGCCGTGTGGCCCGGCCCGGTACTGGAGAATGACATGGACGGCTACTCCTATCACGGTTACGCAATCACCGACTACTACGGGGTAGACCCCCGCTTCGGCAACCTGGCCGACTACCGCGCCCTCGCCGATGCCGCCCGCGCCCGCGGCATCAAGCTGATCCAGGATCAGGTCGTGAACCACTGCGGCAGCGGCCACTGGTGGATGGAGGACCTCCCCTTCGGCGATTGGCTCAACTACCAGGACGACCCCGTCATGACCAACCACCGCCGCACCACCCACCAGGACCCCCACGCCCCCCGGGTGGACGCCGAGCGCATGACCGGCGGCTGGTTCGTCTCCACCATGCCCGACCTCAACCAGCGCAACCCCTTTCTCGCCAATTACCTCATACAGAACAGCCTCTGGTGGATCGAGACCCTCGGCCTCGGGGGCGTGCGGCAGGATACCTACCCCTACCCCGACGCGGAATTCATGGCCGACTGGTCGTGCCGAATCATGAGCGAGTACCCCGATTTCTCGATCGTGGGCGAGGAATGGTCCGGCAATCCCGCCATCGTAGCCTACTGGCAGCGCGGCAAGGTCAACACAAACGGCTACGTTTCCTGCCTGCCGAACGTAATGGACTTCCCCCTCCAGATCGCCCTCTCCCCCGCCCTCCGCGAACCGGAAGGCTGGGACCAGGGGCTGATCCGCCTCTACGAGTCCCTGGCCAATGACTTCCAGTACGCGGCTCCGCAGGACCTGCTGGTCTTCGGGGAGAACCACGATATGGACCGTCTTACCACCCAACTCGGGGGCGATGTGGCCCTCCTCAAGATGGCGCTGACCTTCCTCTCCACGGTGCGCGGTATTCCCCAGTTCTACTACGGTACGGAAGTGCTGCTGGATAACGACTCCGCCCCCGGTGACCACGGCGTCATCCGCAGCGACATGCCCGGCGGCTGGCCGGGTGACGCCATTAGCGCCTTCACCGGGGCGGGCCTCTCCCCGGAGCAGCACGAGGTACAGGACCACCTGCGCAACCTGCTCAACTGGCGCGCGGAGCATCCGGTGATCGCCACCGGACACATGCTGCACTATGTTCCCGAGGACGGCACCTACGTCTACGGCCGCTACGATGATGACGAACGCGTCGTAGTGGTGCTTAACAAGAACGACCAGGCCGTTACCCTGGGCCCGGAGCGCTACCGCGAACTGCTCGGCGAAGCCACCCGGGCTACGCCGGTCGGGGGTCCCGTCCAGCAGTTGTCGGCCGGCCTGTCGGTACCGGCGCGGTCGGCTACGGTCTTCATCCTGAACTAGTCTACTTCCGGCCCTCCCTCAGAATACCGGGCAGCACCCCACCCACCTCCCGGCCTTCGGGCGCGTAATCCAGGCCGAGAAGCGCGGCGGCCGAGCGGGCGATCTGCGACTGGTACAGCTGCTGCTCCTCGGTCACTACCCCGGTGGCCGGGGTATCGGGGCCCACTACCGCGATCCAGACGGCGTCCGAGCCGGGTCGGGAGGTGCCGTGGCCGTCCCACTGCTCCATCGGGCTGTCGCCGCGACCGTGGTCGGTGGTAAACACCAGGCTGGTCTTTCCCCGGTAGAAGGGGTCCGACTGCAGGTAGGCCCACAGGTCGCTCCACATACGGTCAGTGGCGTGGGCCGCGTCAAGGTAGCGGTTGTAGCTGCCGTCGTGGGCGAAGTCGTCCGTTTCTCCGTAGCTGATGTACACCACCCGCGGGTGCTCGCGCCGCAGGTAGGCCATCATGTACCCGTGGGTGAGGAAGTCCGGCCGTACGCCACCCCACAGCCGGGGTGCCTGCTCCTGCAGCTTATTCAGGTAGCGCTCGCGTTCGCTCAGGTCGGGTCCTGTGGCGGTATTGTATCCGGAATTGACGGGTATGCCGCTGCGCTCCTCGTTTACGATCCAGTCGAATACGTCCCAGCTGGCGAAGGCCGCCACCTTTCCGGAGAATTCCGGCCGGCGGTTCAGCCACTCGAGCAGGGTGATATTCCGGTTGGGGAGCTTGTCGTTCGAGTCGATGGCCGGATCGGCGGCCCCGGTAAGGATCTCGTTGTAGCCGGGGTAGCTGAACCAGTAGGGGTTACTGCAATTCACGAGGTTCCCGGCCCACCGGTTCCCGAAGACCAGCCCGTCCACGGCCACCGTGTCCCAGAAGAAGGGCATGAGCCGGCGGCGGCGGGCTTCCGGGGTGCCGGCGAGATAGCTGTCGCGCATCCGGTCGCGGTCCTCGGTCAGGGCCTCGTTGGCAACCATGGTATCCACGGCCCCGCCGAACAGTTCCTGCCAGCGGAGGCCGTCCATGGTGATGATGATGAGGTTCTCGGTTTCCTGGGCGGGAACGCGGGTGCAGAGGACGGTGACCAGGAGCAGGGGGAGGAGCAGTCGCATGGGGACCAAATATAGCGTAGCGGTAGGCGGACTTATCTTGCCGTTTCCCAACCGACCCTTCACCCATGAGCCGCCCCACCTTACCCCCCCGCCGCGAAGGCGACCACCAGGATACCGTGAGTATGCGGTGCCTCGATGAAGATGCCGCCGCCGCCTTCGAACGGGCCACCGAGCGCTTCTACGCCATCAATCGCTGGCACGAGCTGAACGATTCCATCCACACGGCCTTCCAGCTCTGCGATCCCCGGGGAGAACCCGTTGACCGGCACCCGCGCCCCGCCGACCGCATCCGCATCGACGTAGCGGGCCCCGGCAGCCCGAGTGCCGGGGGCTACGACTGGGTAGAGATCACCGCGGTAGAGACCGGCACTGACCCGACCCCCTTTCATGCACTGACCGTCACGCCCTGCGCGCCGCCCGATGCGCCGGCGGGGGGCGGGGTGGCCCACTTCTACGCGGCCGGCGCTACCAACACCTTCGTGCTGCGGCGGATCGACGACTGCCTGCTGGCCGAAGTGCACGGCCGCAATGAACGTCCTAATACCGGCGAGGTGCCCGCCCTGGACCGCATCCGCAATGAAGCGCTGGCCCTCGCGGGAATGGTGGGACTGGGCAAGATCCAGTGGCAGGACTGGACCGACGGGCTGGTCTCAGTTGTCTAGGCGCATGCGTACCGACAAGCCGGATTCGAAGAGGATGCGCGAACGGGAGTTGGTTTCCAGCTCGAAGGAGCTGGGCACGTAGGCGACGTAGGGCTCGAAACTCAGTACGAACCAGTCGGATATCGGGTGCTCATAGCCGCCGAATACCGTGAGCGTGTGGTTGGCCATGGAAAAGGCCTGCACACCCGCCGCCCGGTTGAAGAAGCTGCTGCGGTAATAGGGGTTGCCCATCCACCGGTTGAGGGTGGTGCTGACGCCCACCAGGTAGCGGTTGTCGTGGCGGCGGTAGCCGAAGTGATGGAGCACGGACAGCGGCACCTCCATGCTCACAAACTCGATGAGATTGTTGCCGGAGCGGGTCTCCCCGGTTTCGGGAAAGTAGCGCTCGGTGTGGTAGTGATTCCGCTTATAGGAGAAGTCGAGCCCGAGGCGGGCGGACCAGCCGGGCACGAACGCGTACTCCAGGTATCCCCCTACCCCGTAGCCGATGGCCAGGCCATTCAGCCCCACCGTGGGGGAGGCCGCGATCCGGTCGCCTTCGTAGGGCGAGGAGGTGATGTAGCGCACCTGGGGGGTGACGTGAATACCTACGTCCAGGGGCTGCTGCCCCCGGGCCTCCGCGGTCAGGAGCAGGACCAGGATGGGTAGAAACAGCACGGGCCTCAGGGAGTGGGGCATCGGAATTTAGGTTTAGCGTAAGGTGTGTAACTGTAATTGACGGCCCGGGGTGCGAGAAGTCACCGCGGATAGGTGAGTGATAACGGCCGGATCTTCAAATCATGGGGGGTGGCGCCACAATTTAATCGCCTGATGGTCCGTATATTTGCGGCCCTTCGCGAAATCGGGACTGGGAGGCCCCGCCCGTGAAGTTTTTTCACCTCACTTCTTCAAAGTGGTGGTCCGCCCGATTCCGACGGCGGCACCGCCGGAACCTAAATTTTTTACTATGCAAGGCAAGGGACTTATTAAGTTTTTCCTTGTGGTCATGATCCTCGTGACGGTTGCGCAGTACCTGTTCGTCATCCCCACCAACCGCGTGGAATCCGATGCCGACAAGTACGCGCAGGACCTCACCGGAGATGACTCAGGGGAAGCTTACCGCATGGCTCGTGCATCCTTTCTGGACAGCATTTCCGACCAGCCGGTCTTCCGGCTCCCCCTCATCAAATCTTACACCTACCAGGACCTGAAGGCCCAGCAGCTCGCGCTCGGCCTCGACCTCAAGGGCGGCATGTCCGTCGTACTCCAGGTCGACCTAAGGGAATTTCTCCGGGCCCTCGCCCGCAACACCAAGGACCCCACTTTTGAAGAAGCCCTGAACGCAGCCTCCCAAGCGCAGCAGAACGCCGACGACGATTTCATCACCCTCTTCGGAGACGCGTGGATCGAGCGTGCCGGCGACCAGTCTCTTGCTTCCATCTTCTCCCGCAACGACGCCCTACGCGATCAGATCGGGATCAACACCAGTAACGCCGAGGTCATCCGCATCCTTCGCCAGAAGGCCAACGAGACCGTACAGCTCACCTTCGACATGCTGCGCCGCCGCATCGACGAGCTCGGCGTGGTACAGCCCAACGTGAGCCTTGATGCCGAGCGCGACCTCATCCTGGTCGAGCTCCCCGGCGTAGAGAACCCCGAGCGGGCCCGCAGCTTCCTGCAGGCCGCGGCTAACCTGGAGTTCTACGACGTGCTGAACATCGATCAGGCCAGCGTCAACGCGCTGATCCAGGCCGATCAGCTGCTCGAGCGCCGTCAGGCCCTGGCCGCCGGCCGCGACAGCTCGGAATTGTCCGCCACCCAGATCGTGATGGATACCACCTACGCCACCGACGAGAACGGCAACCTGCTCACCGACAGCATCGCCTCCATCGAGGAGCGGGAAGTGCCCCGGCAGACCGCCGGCCCCCTCTTCAGCCTCCTGACGCCCAACCAGGGCAACTTCGGTCCCGCCGTAGTGGGCATCGCCCGCGGCAACGACCGGCAGCAGGTCATGAGGTACCTCAACGACCCGGAGGTCGCCCGCCTCTTCCCCCGCAACGCCATCTACCGCTGGGCCGACGCCCCGCTGGAACTGGACGCGGAAGGCAACACGGCCGACCTTTACCAGCTCTACCAGCTGGCTGTGCCCCGCGGCGGCGAAGCGCCCCTCACCGGCGAGTACGTCACCCGCGCCAGTTCCGGCCCGGACCCCAACGGTCAGGTAGCCGTGAACCTCAGCATGAACTCCGAGGGTAGCCGCATCTGGGCCCGCATGACCACCGAGGCCGCCAACGCCGGCAACCGGCAGGTAGCTATCGTGCTGGACAGCTCGGTAGTCTCCGCCCCCCGCGTAAACGGACCGATCACCGGCGGCAGCACCAGCATCACCGGCGACTTTACCGTACAGGAGGCCACTGACCTGGCCAACATCCTCCAGGTGGGCCGCCTGCCCGCCCGCACCCAGATCATCCAGGAAAGCATTGTCGGCCCCTCGCTGGGCGAGGCGAACATCACCAGCTCCCTCACCGCCCTGGTGATCGGTTTCGCCCTGGTACTCGCCTTCATGCTCTTCTACTACGGAGGAGCCGGCATCGTGGCGATCATCGCCCTGATCCTGAACCTGGTCTTCATCTTTGGTAGCCTGGCCAGCCTCGGCACCGTGCTCACCCTGCCCGGTATCGCCGGTATCCTGCTGACCATCGGTATGGCGGTCGACGCCAACGTGATCATCTACGAGCGGATCCGGGAGGAACTGCGGATCGGCAAGACGGTACCCCAGGCGGTCCGCGACGGTTTCGGTAACTCCTACTCCGCGATCATCGACGCCAACGTCACCACCATCATCGTGGCTGCCGTCTTGGCCTACTTCGGTCTCGGCCCCATCAAGGGCTTCGCCGTAGTACTGATCGTAGGCGTACTCGCCTCGCTGTTCACCGCCGTACTGGTCGGTCGCCTGGTCATCGACTACTGGGTGGAGAAGAAGGGCACTATGGCCTTCTGGACGGCCGGCAGTAAGAACCTCTTCGCCGACGTGAACGTCGACTGGCTCAGCTACCGCAAGGTGGCCTACGGCGTGAGCGGCGCCCTGGTACTTGCCTCGCTCGTGGTCATCTTCGTGCGCGGCTTCGACCTGGGCGTTGACTTCAAGGGGGGCTACAGCTACACCGTGGTCCTCGACCAGGAGGTATCGGCTCAACAACTGCGCTCCGCCCTCGAAGGCCCACTCAACGGCACCCCGACCATCAAGTCGGTCGACAGCGACAATACCTACAATATCGTCACCAACTACCTCGTGGAGGAAACGGGCCTGATCGACGGTCAGGAACCGCAGGACATCGTCCTGTCCGCCCTCTACGAAGGTGTCGTAGCCGCCACCAACGGGGACAACGGACTCACGCTGGAGGACTTCGGTAACCTCGAGTCCGCCGGCGGCACCCACATCACCAGCGTGAGCAAGGTGGGCCCCACCATCGCTGACGACATCAAGCGGTCGGCACTGGAGGCGGGAATCGTGGCCCTGCTGGGCATATTCTTCTACCTGCTGCTTCGCTTCAAGGGGAAGCGCTTCTCGATGGGTGCCGTCGTGGCCCTATTCCATGATACCATCATCACCATGGGCGTCTTCGCCGCCTGCTGGGGCTGGATCGGCTTTAACATGGAGGTCGACCAGGCCTTCATCGCAGCGATTCTAACGGTGATCGGCTACTCGATCAACGACACGGTAGTAGTGTTTGACCGTATCCGCGAGTACCTGAACGCCCACGTGAACCAGGACAAGCGCACCATGATCAACAATGCCGTGAGCAGCACCATCAGCCGTACGGTGATGACCTCGTTCACGACTATCCTGGTGGTCTTCGTGCTCTTCCTCTTCGGTGGTGCCAGCATCAAGGGCTTCGCCTTTGCGCTGCTCGTAGGTATCATCGTAGGTACCTACTCTTCGATCTTCATCGCCACCCCGATCGTCTACGACCTCACGGACGAGCAGGAACTGCGTGAAGTGAAGTCGCCGGAAAGTTCCTCCGTCGGCGTCTAACCCGGTCGTCCTCCCACGGCCTTTGCGATGCCCCGTTCGGTTCTTCCGGGCGGGGCATCGTCGTTTAGTTACTCCCCACGAATACCCACGACACACCGAAGCGGTCGGTCAGTTGCCCGTAGCTACCGAAGGGCATGGCGGCCAGCGGCACGAAAGTGCGCTGGTCGCGGTCGGCCTCCTCCGACAGTTCATCGAACACGCGGCTCAGTTCTTCTTCCGGTCCGCCCGTGAGGTAGATGCTGAAGGTGTTGCCCGGCCGGGGTTCCAGGTAATCGGCGTGCCAGTCGGTGGCGGATAATTCCACGCCTTCGCCGCGGAGGTGGGCATTGATGATCAGGTCGTGCTTTTCGGGGGGGAATTGCTCCCGCATAGGCGTGTCGCCGGTTCGGGTCAGGGTCAGGTCACCGCCGAAGATCCGGTGGTAGAAGGTCATCGCCGCGGCGCAGTCGCCGGTGAAAAGCAGGAAGGGGGTGGTGCGTAGCATAGCGTTGGGTTTGGTGTTGAAATTAGGAAAATGGGGTTAGGTGGTTGTACCCGTATTCGCAGGGTTGGAGGTCGCCTGCTGCGTACGGCTACACTCCGAGGTATGGGGGGAATATGATAGCCAAAACCTGAAACCCCGCTCCAGGCATCCGATGACTTGCGCCACTACCCAACCACCCTACTTTCGTACCACCGTACTAACCCCCGACCATCTTTTCCCTATACTTGCCGCTCAGATAAAATTGAACCGGTCATGGCCAGAAAATTGAGAATGGGAATGGTAGGCGGCGGTCGCGGCGCCTTCATCGGTGGCGTTCACCGCATCGCCGCGGCGATCGATCAGCAGATCGAGCTGGTGTGTGGAGCGTTCAGCTCCAACCCGGAGCGCTCGCGTCTCTCGGGAGAGGATTTTTTCCTGCCCGCCGACCGCGTTTACGGCTCCTACGAGGAGATGATCCGCAAGGAAAAGGAACTTCCGGAGGGAGAACGGATGGACTTCGTCTCTATCGTGACCCCCAACCACGTTCACTTCGGACCGGCCAAGATGGCGCTGGAACACGGCTTCCACGTCGTATGCGACAAGCCGCTCGCCTTCAGCGTGGACGAGGCCCGTCAGCTGGTCGACCTCGTGGAGAAGACCGGCCTGGTCTTCGCCCTCACCCACAACTACACCGGCTACCCGATGGTCAAGCAGGCACGCGCCATGGTCAAAGATGGTAAGCTGGGCAAGGTCCGCAAGATTGTGGTCGAGTATCCCCAGGGCTGGCTCGCCGATAAGAAGGAGGACACCGACAACAAGCAGGCCAGCTGGCGCTCCGACCCTGAGAAGTCGGGCCTCGGCGGCGCCATGGGCGACATCGGCACCCACGCCGAGAACCTCGCCGAATACATCACCGGACTGAAGATCACCGAGGTTTGCGCTGACCTCACCTCTTACGTCGAAGGCCGCCGCCTCGACGACGACGCCAATATCCTGTTGCACTTCGAGCAAGGAGCCAAGGGTGTCCTGCACTGCTCGCAGATCTGCGTCGGCGAGGAGAACGGCCTCAACATCCGCGTCTGGGGCGAAACTGGTGGAATAGAATGGCACCAGCAGGAGCCCAACACCCTCATCTACAAGCGCCACGAGCAGCCCGCCATCCACTATCGCACCGGCGTGGGTGAACTGTCCGAAGCCGCCGTGGCCGCCCAGCGCGTCCCGCCCCCCGGCCACCCCGAGGGCTACCTGGAGGCCTTTGCCAACATCTACAAAAACTTCACGTCCACCGTCCGCGCCGGCATGGAAGGCCGCGAACCCACCGCCGTCGAAGCCGATTTCCCCACCGTGTACGACGGCCTCCGGGGCATGCGCTTCGTGGAGGTCGTGGTGGAGAATGCGGGTAGCGGGGAGAAGTGGAGTAAGGTCTAGCTGGTAGCGAGTAGCTTGTAGGAGGTAGGGGTACCACATTACCACCGTACCACCGAACCAATAGCTACCGTACCAACTCCTGCTGCAGATCCTCCAGCTCCACGCCCTTTGTTTCCGGCATGAGGAAATACACGAAGGCGAGCTGACCGAGCATACAGACGGCAAACAGGGCGAAGATCGGCCCCTCCCCGAAGGTGCTGGCGAGGAAGGGAAAATTGCCCCCGATCAGTGCGGCGAATATCCAGTGGGTGGTGCTGCCGAGGGAGGCGCCCAGACCGCGGACCTCGTTGCCGAAGATCTCGCTGATGAAGACCCAGATCACCGCCCCCTGCCCGATGGCGTGGCTGGCGATGAAGACGAATAGCCAGATCGGTACGATCGACCCCTCCAGATTGCCGGTGAAGAAGGCCCAGCTGACCGCCGACAGCGAGATCAGGTAGCCGAAGGTGCCGATGTACATCAACTTCTTGCGGCCGCTGAGGTCGATCAGGTACATACCGATCAGGGTAAAGACAACGTTGACGACGCCGATGCCGACGGAGGAGAGGAAGGCGCTTTCGGTGCCGAGGTTTGCCGCCTCGAAAATGCGGGGGGCGTAGTAGATCACGGCATTGATGCCCGACACCTGATTGAAGAAGGCAAAGAGGAAAGCGTAGAGGATCGGCCGGTTGTACTTGCCGCTGAAGAAAGTACCGAGCGCCACCGCCTCCTCCGTGGTATTCGAAGCTTCGATGCGGTTCAGCTCGTACTCGGCGGTGGCGGGATTGACGCGCATCAGCACGCTTAGGGCCTCCTCCCGGTTGCCGGTCTTGGTAAGGAGCCAGCGCGGACTGCGCGGCACGAAGAACAGCAGCACCAGGAAAAGGATCGAGGGTACTACTTCCACACCCAGCATCAGGCGCCAGTCCAGTCCGTCGTTGGCCTCCACGATGAGGTAGTTGCTTAGGTAGGCGATCAGAATACCCAGCACCAGATTCAACTGGAAGGCGGCTACCAGGCGACCGCGGTGGGCCGCCGGAGCTACTTCCGTGATGTAGAGCGGCGCCACCACCGAACTGGCTCCTACGCCCAGCCCGCCCAGAAAGCGGAATATGTTGAGTTGAAGGGGATCGGCCGCCAGGGCGGAACCGGCGGCAGAGATGAGGTACAGGATGGCGATCGCCACGAGCGTCACCTTGCGGCCGTAGCGGTCTGCCGGCACGCCGCCGAATACCGCGCCGATGATGGTGCCGAAGAGGGCCATGGCCACGATCTGACCGATGGCCAGGTCACTCAGTCCGAACTCAGCCTGAATGGCACGCTCCGCGCCGCTGATTACCGCGGTATCGAATCCGAAAAGAAATCCCCCGAGGGCTACCGTAATGGCCCAGGTCCAGACGCGTGCGCTATTCATCTATCTACGTTAAGCATCGCGGTGAATCCGCCATGTCGTAAATGTAGCATTAGCGGGGGTTATAAACCGGGCTACCTCCCGCACCCTCCGTCAGCCAGGGCCGGTACAGGGCCGCGCCCACGTACAGCAGCGTGTTCAGGATCACTCCCGCGAGGGGTGGTCCGGGCATCACCAGCCACTCCTGCGCGATCACCCCGCCGAGATAACTGGCCATCAGGAGAATGCCCAGCAGTCGGGTGCGGGGTATCACCACCACCACCACCGTGAGGACCTCGATGGCGGCCAGCAAGGGCAGATTGCCGCCCATCTGCTCCACAACTTCCGGGGGCGCGGCTACCAGTTTCATCACCGCGCTGAACACCAGGACGGCGCCCACCAACCCGATCAGGATCAGTCCGATTCTTTCCTTTGTCATCTTCGTTATTTGCCCACCAAACTAACCGTTTCTACACCGAAATGCAACAGCTGCAAGGGGGCGGGCGGTAGAAATCCACGCCCTGGTTACCTTACCCGAATGAAATCTATCCTCACCCTGCTGCTCCTGTTCCCCCTCCTGCTGGCCGGACAGGAAATCTCCTACCTCCACTGCGGACGCCTCATCGACGGGGACGCCGACGGGATACAGACCGAGAAGACCATCGTCGTGACCGACGGGCGCATCACGTCGGTTGAGGACGGCTACACGACCCCCACGGACAGCAGCCGGGTGATCGACCTGCGCGACCGCACCGTCATGCCCGGCCTTATCGACCTCCACGTGCACATCGAGGGTGAAAGCAGCCCCTCCCGCTACCTGGAGGACTTCACGCTGGACCCCGCCGACGTGGCCCTGCGCGCCACCGGATACTGTGAGAAAACCCTCAGGGCCGGCTTCACCACCGTGCGCGACCTCGGAGGCAGCGGCGTCAACGTGAGCCTGCGGGACGCCATCAACCGCGGCTACCTCACTGGCCCCCGCATCTTCACCGCCGAGAAGGCAGTCGCCACCACCGGCGGCCACGCCGATCCCAGCAACGGACGCAGTGCGGAACTCAGCTACGACGCCGGTCCGGCCGAAGGGGTCATCAGTGGACCGGAGGAGGCGTACGATGCCGTCCGCCACCGCTACCAGAATGGCGCCGACTGCATCAAGGTAACCGCCACCGGCGGCGTGCTCAGTGTCGCCAAGGACGGCTCCGGACCCCAGTTCACCCAGGAAGAACTTAACGCGATCGTCGCCGCCGCGAAGGACTACGGGATGACCACCGCGGCCCACGCCCACGGCACCGAGGGGATGAAGCGCGCCGTACTGGCCGGGATCACCACCATCGAGCACGGCAGCCTGATGAACGAGGAGATCATGGACCTCATGGTCGAGCACGGCACCTACTACGTACCCACCCTCAGCGCCGGCAAGTACGTCGCGGAAAAGGCGAAGGTCGAGGGCTTCTATCCGGCTATCATCGTGCCCAAGGCGCTCCGCATCGGCCGGGAGCTGCAGGCCACCTTCGAGAAGGCCTACGCCCGCGGCGTGAAGATCGCCTTCGGTACCGACAGCGGCGTGAGCCCCCACGGCGACAACGCCAATGAATTCATCTTCATGGTGGACGCCGGGGTCCCTCCCCTCGAGGCCATCCGCTCGGCCACCGTCACCGCGGCGGAAGTACTGGGCCGGTCGGAGGACCTGGGCCGGATCCGGGAGGGTTACCTGGCGGATATCGTCGCCGTACCGGGTGACCCCAGCGAGGACATCTCGACGATGACGCGGGTGAATTTCGTAATGAAGGAGGGCCGGGTGATCGAGTAGCTTCCCCGGATCATTTGCGCTCCAGGCCGAAGCGTCGCTGCCGCACGATGGCCCGCCCCGGCACCTGCGGCCCCGCCACCGTGGTATCGGTAAGCGGATATTCTACCAGCCGGTACGGTCCTTCCCCGGAAAGCGTCCAGCCCGCGCGGCGGAAATAGGGCAGCGCCGTGCTGAGCTCACTCTCGTCGGCTTCGTCGGGAAGCTGCAGCACGCCGGGCGGCAGATCGGCCACCCGCAACAGATCCGCCGGCCAGGAACGTTCCGCCTCCAGATAGGGGTATACCTGCACCCAGAAAAAGAGGATCGTGAGCAGGCCGCTCAGGATGGAGCCGCCGATGGCGAAATCGCGCCGCTCCCCGAAAATGCCGAGCACCGCCAGCAGGCTGAAGATCCAGTAGGCCGCCGCCATGCCCAGCGCCGCCCGGAAGCCCTCCCCGGGGAAGGCGATCGCGCCCCCCGCCAGCAAGAGGAAAGCCGCCACGAGGGCGAAAACCAGGTGTAGCACGGAGACCGACTTCACCCAGTCCTTCCAGGGGTATCGCTCCTCCCGGAAGTAGAGCTGCATCTGCTTGCCCGCCACCAGCGCGACTAGGTACATGAAGAACAGGGACTGAGCCAGCAGCGTCACCACCAGCGCCATGAAGATGATGAGCGAAAACTGCTCAAACTGCCGTCCCTTGAAGACCAGATCGCGCACCCCGGCCACCACCCAGCCCGCGAGGGGCAGCATGCCGAGCAGGCCGTAGTACAGAAGATCCAGCACGCGGCTGTCTTCCTGCCCGTAGTACCAGTAGGTATTCGGGCCCTGCGGCCCCTGGATGACCAGCATGAGGCAGCTGATACCCACCGAAATCGCCGCGGGGGTCTGCCAGGCATATTCGGTGCGCTGGAACACGGCCAGCACCACCAGCATGAGCGACAGCAGCAGCGTGGAGACCGGGGCCGCCACCGCCCCCAGGAAGGCGAAGATGGCGAAGGGGATCATCTTGGATTTGTCGGTGGCCAGCCCGTACAGCAGCACCGACCAGAACATGCCCGCGTGGCCGAGCAGGGCCAGGGTATCGGCCGTGGCCACCTTACCGAAGAACGGCAGGAAGAAGGAGCCTCCGGCACAGAGCAGGGACAGCTGGGCTACCTGCTTACCGAAGAGCCGCTTCGTCCAGCGGTAGGTGAAGTAGGCCGCCAGCACCAGCCAGAGGGAGGAGAGTAGCCGGGGGAAGAGGAAGCTCGCGTCGCGCGCGGGATCGATCGCCTCGCCTGGTGCCATCAGGAGGTGATTCACGGCCGAGGGCAGGTAATCGCCAAAGTCGGCGTCCATGGCGCGGGCCAGCGCGAAGCCCTCCCCCCCGGGCCAGGCGGTGATCACGTCGAGGCGTACCACCAGGGCGGCCAGGAAGAAGAAGGCACACATCCAGGTGAAGAAACGCCACCGGCTGCTCACGCCGGTCTCGGCGGGGGGAGCGGTATTGGGGATATTCCTGGGCTGACGGCGTTTTTTCTTGCTCACCGGGTAATGCGTTCACCGTTCTTAAGCAGGAACTCTTCGGCGAGGTTCAGGAAATTCTTCGCCCCGCGGCTGCCGGCATTGATCATCACTACGGGCAGGTGCATGTTCGGGGCTTCACTGATGCGGGCGTTGCGGTGGATGATGGTCTTGAAGGCCTCGTCGCCGAAGTTTTCCCGCACGCGGTCGACCACCATATTCGCCAGGCGCAGCCGCTGGTCGTACATGCTCAGCAGGATGCCCTCGAGCTTCAGGTGGGGATTGAGCTGCTGCTGTACCAGTTGAATGGTACTCTGCAGTTTGGTGAGGCCCTCGAGGGCGAAGTATTCGCACTGTACGGGGATGAGCACCGAATCGGCCGCCGTGAGCGCGTTGATCGTAAGCAGGCCGAGGCTCGGCAGACAGTCGATCAGGATGTAGTCATAGTAGCTGCGCAGGGGCTCGATGATGTTGTTCTTCATCACGTCCTCGCGGCGGAAGCGGTTGATGAGCTCCACCTCGGCGCCAACCAGGTTGATGCTGGAGGGCAGAATGTGGAGGTTCGGGGTTTCGGTTTCGTAGATCACCTCGTTGACGTCGAGGTTATTGATCATCACTTCGTAAATGCTGGCCTCCACCTCGTCGGCGGGAATGCCCACGCCGCTGGTGGCATTGGCCTGGGGATCGGCATCGACGATGAGCACCTTGCGCTCCAGGATCGCCAGGGATGCGCCCAGGTTAATCGTGGTTGTGGTCTTCCCCACCCCACCCTTCTGGTTCGCAATCGCAACAACTTTCGCCATGGCGGCGAAGGTACGGAAAACCGGATAGCACATCCGCGTCCGGCTTCGGAGGTGGCGGGGTCGCGGGTGCGTGATTCAACCACCTTGATATCCCTGCGTTACCATCCACTAATAATACCCCGAAAAAGATGGCGAGAAAAGGCCGCAAGATGATCTACAAGACACCCGAGGAAATCGAGCGCAGCCGCGTGGCCTGCCAGCTGGTGTGCGAGACCCTCGCCGAGGTGGGCAAAATGCTCCGCCCCGGCATGACCGGCCTGGAGATCGACACCTTCGCCGAGGAGTTCATCCGCGACCACGGGGCCGTACCGGGCTTCAAGGGACTCTATGGGTGCCCCTCCACCCTGCTGGTTTCCCAGAACGAGGAAGTAGTGCACGGCCTTCCCAATGCGACCCAGGTGTTCCGCGACGGGGATATTCTTTCCATCGACTGCGGCACGGTCGTCAATGAATTCTACGGAGACGCCGCCTACACCTTCTGCGTGGGCGACGTGGCCGAAGCCACCATGGATCTCTGCCGCCGCACCAAACACAGCCTCTACCTCGGCATCGACGCCGCGCGCGCCGGCAACCGGGTGGGCGACATCAGCCACGCCGTACAGCATTATACGGAAAGGGAATCCGGCTACGGCGCCGTCCGCGAGCTGGTCGGTCACGGACTGGGTCGCAGCCTCCACGAGGCCCCCGACGTACCGAATTTTGGCAAGCGCGGCCGCGGGCCTGTCCTGAAGGCCGGCCTCATCATCGCCATCGAACCCATGATCACCCTGGGCAAGCGCAATGTCGTCAGCCGCGAGGACGGCTGGACCATCATCACTATCGACGGCTCCCCGGCCGCCCACTACGAGCACTCGATCGCCATCACCCCCGATGGGGACCCCGCGGACCTCATGAGCGATCACCGGCCCATCGAGGAGGCCATTCGGAACAATTCAAACCTCAAGTTCGTGGATAATATCGATGAGGAACTGGTAGCGGTTTATCAGCCTGTGGGTAGCGAGGTTAGTCGGTAGGCGGGTTGCGGGTTGCGGGTTGCGGGTTGCGGGTTGCGGAATTCTTAGGTTTTGGCTTGGTTCGGAGCCTTATCCGATGTTTGGAGCTGATGTCAGGTGTCAGGTGTCAGGTGTCACATTTTCCCGGGGATGAGGGCCTCCAGGCACGATCTATCATTTAGCCAGAGACTATGCTCGGGCGTGGCTTGGGGTGTCGGGTGTCACATTTTCCCGGGGATGAGGGCCTCCCGATGATGGTGGCTTTTCGGTTATCGCTGTAGTCCCTACCCTACTACCAGCGAGCAAAGCGAGCGAGACTACCCTACTACCAGCGAGCAAAGCGAGCGAGACTATTGTACTATTCAACTCTTCTCCCCCCCACACCTTTACTTAGTGAAATAAGCTGCCAAAACCATTTGGGCGGGTAAGAAAATAATCTTACCTTTGCCCTCCGAAATTTAAAACATGTCCAAAAAAGACCTGATCAAGCAGGATGGCGTGATTGAAGAGGCCCTCTCGAACGCGATGTTCCGGGTACGGCTCGAAAACGATCACGAAATCAAGGCGA
>JBGTHX010000213.1:0-2567 GCA_041746055.1 Lewinella sp.
CTACACGGACTTGAAGGCGGCATCGATGCGGCCGTAAATCTTGTCGCGGTCCTCTTTGGTGAATTTGACGCCGTGGAATTTCCGCTGTACTTCCCGCAGTTCCTGGAACACCTTGTTGAGGTGGGTACCCTCTACGATGCGGTTCTCCAGGTCCTCGAGCAGCTTGCCGAATTTCTCCATCTGCTTGGATGACTCGGCTTCGTACTGCTTGTTGACCGCCTGGCGAAGCTCCTTCAACTTGGCGAAGACGGCGTCGGAGCGCTTCCGCAGCTCGTGGCCCTGTTCGCGGAGGAGGGTCTTGTCCTGGAGCTGCGACTGTACCTTCTGCCAAAAATTTTTGGCCTGGTTCCACAGGTCACTGCTGTATTCGCCGGCCCGCTCGATGCGGTCCTCGATCTCGGCGATCTCGCTGCGGTAATTCTGGGCCAGTTTCTCGCTGAGCACGTGGAAGTGCCACTCGGTCTGGGCGCGCATGATCATGTCCGTCTGCTCGGCCTTCAGATCGTCGGGGAGCAGCGATTCGGTAACGCTGAGCTCCCGCGCGATCACGCGGTCCGGTTCCGGCAGTTCGGCGGCCTCCTCCTTGCGCCATTTGTCCATGAAGGCAGAGTAGACCTCGTCGGTCACGGCTTTCTCGGGGAAGGTCTCGATCCGTACGATGTTCTCGGCTACCTGGAGCTCGATGGTAATCAGTACGCGTTTTTCCTGGGCGTCACGCCCCCAGACGGCAATTCGGTTTCGCATGTCAGTATTCTATCGTAGTCGGCGGGGCCGCGGGTGCGGCGGTTATTCTTGGAAGCCGGGGTCGGCAACTTACAATTTATGGCACTCAGGCGGTTACGCCCTGGCCGATGAGCTTGTGCTCGAGCAGGTATTCGGCAATCTGCACGGCGTTCGTGGCCGCGCCTTTACGCAGGTTATCGGCCACGATCCAGAGGTTGAGGCCGTTTTCGATGCTCTCGTCGCGGCGGATGCGGCCCACGAATACTTCATCGCGGTGCTTGGCCAGCAGGGGCATCGGGTAGGTATTGGTCTTTGGGTCATCCTGTACGACCACACCGGGCACGGCGGACAGCAGTTCACGGACCTGCTCCACGGTGAAGGGCCGCTCGAACTCCACGTTTACGCTCTCGCTGTGGCCGCCGTGGACCGGCACGCGGACGGCGGTGGCGGTGATGGCCATGTCGGGATCGCCGAGGATCTTACGGGTTTCGTGGACGAGTTTCATTTCCTCCTTCGTGTAGTCGTTCTCGAGGAAGACGTCACAGTGGGGAATGCAGTTCTCGAAGATGGGGTAATGGTAGGCGGGCTCCTCGCTCTTCCCGCCGTCTCGCTCGGTTTCGTACTGCTTTACGGCCTTGACGCCGGTACCGGTGAAGGACTGGTAGGTGGAGATCACGAGCCGCTTGATGCCGAAGGCGCGGTGCAGGGGTGCCAGGGCCACGACCATCTGGATGGTGGAGCAGTTGGGGTTGGCAATGATGAGATCGTCGGCGGTGAGTTCGTCGGCGTTCACTTCGGGAACGACCAGCTTCTTGGCCGGGTCCATGCGCCAGGCACTGCTGTTGTCGATCACGGTCGTACCCACGGCGGCGAATCGGGGGGCCCACTCCAGGCTGGTGGATCCGCCGGCGGAAAAGATGGCCACGTCACAGTGGGCGTCGACCGCATCCTGCAGGGAAACTACGGTATAGGAATTACCGCGGTAGTCGATACGCTTGCCCACCGAGCGCTCGGAAGCGACCGGCAGCAGCTCGGTGATGGGGAAATCGTGCTCCTTCAGCACTTCAAACATCACGCCTCCGACCAGGCCGGTAGCGCCGACAACGGCAACCTTCATAGTAGTGTATTCTTTTGGGGGTTAGCGAAGATAGGGGTTTACCCCAACAGCCCCGGCTTTTCGGAAGTTCCCCGGCACCCGCGCGCCCGCCCCTAGATGCGGTTACGGTCGCCGGGGAAGGCTACCCGCGGCTCGAAGAGGCGGGCTTCGTCCTCGGTCATGAGGGCGTAGGCGATGATGATAACGGTGTCGCCAACCTGGCAGCGACGGGCGGCCGCTCCGTTGAGGCAGATGATGCCCGAACCCTCTTCACCACGGATGGTGTAGGTCTCGATGCGTTCCCCGTTGTTGTTGTTGACGATCTGCACCTTCTCTCCCTCGAGGATTCCGGCCGCGTCGAGCAGCAGGCCGTCGATGGTGATGCTGCCGACGTAGTTGAGGTTGGCCTCGGTTACGGTGGCCCGGTGAATCTTTCCTTTGAAGCGGTGGATAAGCATAATCGAGTAAGAGTGGTTAGGCAAAGGGGCAATACCGTCAGGACAAACGTCCCGGCGGCACTAAGGGTTGGCGCGGTAGGCGATGCGGTTGTCGATGAGGCGAACGTCCCCCACCCGTACGGCGGCGAGTACGACCAGTTCGCGGACGGCCTCACCGTCCTGGTACGGGAGCAGGGTATCGCCGTCCACTACCTCTACATATTCCGGCTCGAGGGGGGAGATGGCGGAGAGACCGCGCAGGGCCAGGCGCTCGAGTTCCCGGGCGGGCCAGGCGGAGCGGAGGCCGGCGG
>JBGTHX010000214.1:0-1899 GCA_041746055.1 Lewinella sp.
CGAAAGAACTCGGAGAAGACCCGGCGATCAATTTCGAGCGCATCGAGGACTTCGCCCCATCCGCGCTGGCGATCCACCCGGCGTCGGGGGAATGCTACCTCACCAGCAGCGTGGGGAAGCAGTTGGTGGTCGTGTCGCCGGAAGGATCGATCAAGGCGCTCTTCAAGCTGAACCCGGAATTCTTCCCCCAGCCGGAGGGGCTGGCCTTCGCTCCGGACGGCACGTTGTACATCAGTACGGAGGCACGCGACGGAAAGCCGGCCCGTATATATAGGCTACCTTTGAGGCCCTAAAACAGCTGCCCCTGATGGCCGATGGCCTGGACGAGATAAAGCGACCCATCGCAACCGAACTGGAGACCTTTGAAAAGAGGTTCCGGGACACCCTGCGCTCCCCGGTGCCGCTGATGGACCGCATCACCTACTACATCGTCCGGCGCAAGGGCAAGCAGATGCGGCCGATGTTCACCTTTTTCACCGCCCAGGCCTGTGGCGGGATCACCGACGCCACCTACACCGCCGCCAGCCTGATCGAGTTGGTGCATACCGCGAGTCTGGTGCACGACGACGTGGTAGATGAAAGCTACGAGCGCCGCGGCTTCTTCAGTATCAACGCCCTGTGGAAGAACAAGATCGCGGTACTGGTGGGCGACTACTTCCTGGCGCGGGGGCTTTCGATCGCTCTCGAAGCCAAGCAGTATGCCACGCTCAAGATCAGCTCCGACGCGGTGCAGTCCCTGGCCGAAGGCGAACTGCTACAGATCGAAAAGGCCCGCCGCCTGGACATCGACGAGGGGATCTACTTTGAAGTGATCCGGCAGAAGACCGCCAGTCTGATCGCGGCCTCCTGCGCCGCCGGTGCGGCCTCCGCTACGGATGATGAAGCCATACAGGCGCGCATGCACGCCTTCGGAGAAAAGATCGGCATCGCCTTTCAGATCCGGGATGACCTCTTCGACTTCGGTCTGGACGACGTGGGTAAGCCCCGCGGCATCGATATCAAGGAGAAGAAGATGACCCTCCCACTCATTCACGCCCTCAACCAGAGCAGCCGCAGCGAGCGACGGCGTATGATCCGGACGATCAAAAACCACAGCGACAACCCCGAGCGAGTGGAAGAGGTACTTCGGTTCGTGCGGGAAAGCGAGGGTATCGCGTACGCCGAAGCCGCCATGCTCCGCTACCGGGACGAGGCATTCGCCCTGCTGCACGGTCTGCCGCCGAGCGAGGCGCGGCACGGGCTGGAGCAACTAGTAAACTACGTGGTTGACCGCGTCCATTAGGAACTTTGTTTGGTGAACTTTATGCTCAGCCAAATCTTTTCCTTATGTGCTATGACCGCTAACGCCCAACTATGAGTAACGTAAGTTTGCTCACGATCGTCCGCGGCCGGCGCCTGCAACTCTTCAACCTCCTGCGCGGGGTGGCCGAGCAGCGAAGCCGCCCCCGGGAGATGGTGATCGTTTTTATGAATGAGGATATTCCCAAGCAGCTCCCCGATCCCGGCTGCCCGGTCTACACCATGCAACTGAACGACGCCCGGCACCAGCTACCCCTGGCCGCGGCCCGCAATCTCGCCGCCTCCCGTGCGGCCGGCGAGGTACTCGCCTTCATTGACGCTGACTGCATTCCGAACGAGGATTATCTCGTAAGGCTCGACTACGCGGTGAAACTTACCCACGGGCTGGTGATGGCCGATATTCGGTACCTGTCCGAGACCCTGGAATCCGACCGCTGGAGCTACCGACGTCTCGACCAGATTTCCTCCCCCCACCCCCGGCATCCCATCATGCCGGATAACCACGGCATCATGCCCCTGCCCCACCAGCTGTTCCGGGTCGCCTCCTTTGGGATCCGCGCGGCTGACTTTGCCCGGCTCGGCGGTTTCGACGAGTCCTAT
>JBGTHX010000215.1:0-4900 GCA_041746055.1 Lewinella sp.
AGGCTTCAATTCCCTGTATTCCCTACCTCCTCAAGTTTTTGCGGTGGAAGGAACGAATGGCACCCGGTGAGGTGCTCGACATATCCTACGCCAGCGGTGATATCGCCTATATTCTGGGCGGTATGCTCACCACCAAGGTCAGGGCGCGCAAGGATGATACCGAGGTGCTTCCGGAGAAGTATTCCGCGGAGCTCCTGATCAAGATTAATCCCCGAAAATTCAACAAGGGCGAAATTCTGATCAGCGAGGCGAACGTCCGCTACTTCAATAACTACCTCCATAAGAACCTGCACGAGATCCTGCTCGACCGGGTACTGCTGGCGGTCGATCGGGGGGAGAAAGAAGCCGACATCATTTACGCCTTCATCCGTGAATTGGGGGCAGAAGATGACATCTCCTTCGATGCTCTGAAAAAGAGCTCGTACCGCCTAAGAAAATCGAAAAATATACCCGTGTTTCGCACACACAATCGTCAGGCCTCCTGAACACCAGCAGGTAAGCGGCTTTCGGGGGATTTTGCCCGTAAGCCCCTGTCCTCTCAAATCTGTTACCGCTGCGCGGGCCGACCAATCGGCCATTCTTTTCACAATCACTGCCCCTCCCATGACTCCTGGCCTCGAAGACGTCTGTCAGAAAGGAACCCCCGGCCTGCTCCGGATCGAATACGTATATCTGGCGGATGTCGACCCCGCCAGCCTGGTCGGCATCATTGGTCAGGGGTACAACCGTCCATTTGACGTGCTCCTGTTGGATGGGGCCTGGCAGGTGCTCCCCTGCTTCCGCCCGCCGCGGTGGGTGGAAAACCACCAGGCAGACAGCCAGGGTGGAACCTACGAGCAACTCCTCAGCGCCAGCGTGCGTCAGCTGAAGCCGGCGGCCAGCGGCATATTCGACGAGCTGAGCCGCAACCGACTTTTGCTGCGGATTCGGGACCGCGATGGCCGCAACTGGATCTGCGGTAACACCGATGAGGGCTTTGACCTTACTTACCGGCGTAGCCCGGGGGGGGGGGAGAATTCGCCGGCTATGAGTTACAGCTGAGCGGTAGCATGTCGAGCTCTACGGCGGGCTGGAATCCGCTGCTCGGCTAGTAGACGTCCTTTCTACAAGCCGGGAGTTGGGTCATGTTTGCACCGTGAACATGAAGCCACATACCCCCGTTCAGCTCGCCTCCGTCAAGGAGGATGGGCTAGCGACCATCTATATCTATGGGTATATCGGTCAACGACCCGAGTGGTACTTGGACCCGGAGGACCGCAGCGAGGAGATCACCGCTATGGCGTTGATCAAGGAGCTGAACGCCGCCGTAGCGCAGGGATGCCAGCGAGTTAATATCCGCATCAACAGCGTCGGCGGTAGTGTATACGAAGGCGAGGCGATGGTAGCCGCGATTCGGGAGTGCTCGGCTGAGGTTCACACCTACAACGATGGCCTGGTCGCCTCAATGGCCAGCACGATATGGCTGGCGGGCCACCACCGCCACATGGCCAGCAACGCCAAAATGATGATCCACGCGGTCAGGAATGGCGTTTTTGGTACGTCGAAGGATCTCCGCCGGGAGGCCGACGTGGTAGATAAATTCGACCAGGCCAGCATCGCCAGTATTTCCGGCTACACCAACATGTCCGAGGATGAGGTCCGCGAGGCCTTCTTCGCCGACTACGAGGATCACTGGCTGGTGCTCTCCGATGTGACCGAACTCGGCTTGGTCAGCTCCGGAGAGACTTACCGGGCGGCCGATACCGTGCCGACGGCCGTCCAGCACCTTAGCTACACCCAATTACTTAAAGAATATCAGCCGCAACGCCCCGAGGCGAAGCGGCCATCATTCATTCAACGCCTCCGCCAGAATATCACCGGCACTTCACAGCAGGCAGACCAATCCCCCGATCCCGTGAATATCGATACCCTTCGTCAGGCCCTGAAAGATGGTCTGCTTACCCCGGAAGACCTGGATGCCGTCCAGCAGGAGCAGGAAACCACCCCCGCCCCCGAGCAGAAAACCACGCCCGATCTGGGCGCCACCATCACCGCTGCGGTTCAGGCCGCCACGGCTCCGATGCAGGAGACCATCACCTCGCTGCAGCAGCAGGTGCGCGAACTCGGCGACCAGCCCGGTGCCCAGCCGACCGCGGCCGGCGGAGAACAGGATCCCGACTCCAGCAAGCCAAACCTGGTCCGCCAGGATGCCGAGCGCTACGCCCACATGGCGCAGTCCGGCGTCAACCCCTTCACCCGTAACCTCCACCCGGTAGTCGCCCCCGACGCCGAGTAATCACCCTCGTTCGGTCATAACTAGACCGCCGACTAATATCTGAGCAATGCCCAGTACCATCGAAGCCACCGCGGATAGCCTCAACCGGCACGCGGTCCAGTACAACCCCAACATTCTCCAGATCCTGCGTACCGGGTTGGAGTGTGAGCAGGCCTTCGCAGCGCGCGCCTGCGACAACACCTACAGTGCCGTCAATGCGACCGCCGGTGAGGTGATTCAGCCGTACCAGTCCGCCTTCACGCCGAAGAACAACGTGGCCTTTGACGCAGAGGAAGCCAAGCTGCAGATCATCAAGATCGACGTCAAGTTTGACGCGGACGAGCTGGCCAAGTACTTCGACAGCTGGAAGATCGAGTGGCACGAGATCGGGAAGGATCCCATCGAGTGGAGCTTCGCCCGTTACATCTACGAAATGGTCCTGCTGCCCAAGGCCATCGAGGAGATGAACTTCAACGCCATGAACGGCGAGTACCAGGCTCCCACTACGGGCACCGCCGGTCTGTCGATCAACAGCGTCGACGGCTATATCAAGCGGTTCAAGGACGGCGTGGCCGCCGGACGGATCGTGGAGATCGCTACCGGCGTGATCAGTGCCTCCGATGCGGTCAGTAAGATCGAAGCCTTCTGCGACGGTCTGCCCGAGAAGTACCGTGACCTGCCCGGCACGATCTACGCATCGCACACCGTGGCGCGCTACTTCGCGCGCGACTACCGCGCGCAGTTCGGCACCGGTAACGGAGTTGGCGGTAACCAGAACACCGGGCTCAACGTCGACTACTCCAACAAGCAGATCAAGCCCCTGCACTGCCTGAGCGGCAGCAACGGCCTGATCTTCGTTCCCTCCACGCGTCCGACCCTCAACTGGGGTACGCGCAACGGCTTCCCCTCCATGCCCCAGATCCGCTGGGAAGCCTTCGAGCGCAGCGTGAAGGGCCTCTGTGAATTCTACCGCTTCTACAGCTACGAATTTGCCGAGGAGGTCTTCATCAACGACCAATTCACCCCCGCCCCCGCGGTCTAGGCCCCGATTTCACAATAACCCCGGCTGAGGCCGACCAACCCATCGCCAACCATGGCTGATAAGACCACCGAACAGTACGAAAAGGAGATCGCCGATCTGCAGGCCCGCAACGAGGGCCTGCAGAAGGAGCATGACGAGCTCAGGGCGGATTTCGCCGACCTCACCGAGGAGAAGGCGGGCCTCGAGCAGACGCTCAACTCCGCCGAGAAGACCGGCAAGGTCAGCCCCGCCGTTCCCGGCAAGGTGAAGATCTCGCTGGAGGACGTCAGCGGTAAGCAGGTCATCAAGGAGGTGAAGTTCCGTCAGGGACGCGCCCGCGTACGGCTGGCGAGTGGGGAGGCAGTCTCCAGCGCCGCCCTCGTCAAGCTGGCCAACGGCCGGAAGCTGAAGGAGGAGACGCTGCTGAAGCACCCCGGCCTGAACGGTATGAGCAAGCAGGATGCCCTCGACCGCATCACCGAACTCTTCGCCATCGGCTCCAGCGTCCTCGAGGAGGTTAAGTAAGCCGCCCGATTCCCTAATCCGAAAAATCCAAAGCCACCATGGCCGACTTTCTATCCCTGACCCGCAGCTGCGGTAACGCTCCGATCAAGGGGGCAAAGACGAAGGTGTACATGATCCCCTTTTCGGAGATCGACACCTTTCCCCAGACCCGTGCCGCGATCAAGATCGCCGGCGGTATCGAAACACCGGAGCAGGGCGATACGAAGATTCTCGACGAGGCCTACGGCCTGGTAACCACCTCTGGCAAGGGGTACTTCCGCGAGGTCGATATTCTGGTCAACACCGGCGACGTAGCCAACACGCTGCAGGGCGAAATCGGGGGCCAGGAGAACGAGGTGATCACCCGCTTCTTCATCCTCGGCAACGGCCCGAAGGAGAAGGAATTCGTCGACCTGATGATGGCCAACAACGGCTGTATCCACGTAGCCATTCCCTCCAAGGACGGCCAGATGCAGGCCATCGGCGATCGGGACAATCCCGTCTTCGTGCGCACCTATGACGGGGGTACCGGTGGCGGATCCGGTGGAGACAAGGTGGGCTACGCCTACGAGCTCTTCACCAGCGAGCCGCAGACCAACAAGGTGATCAACGTCACCGATTTCCCCCTTAACCTCACCCCCGCGGTATAATGGGTAAGTCGAAATCACAGGAGGAGGCTCCGGAAGAGCAGGCGAAAGTCAGCACCTCCGAGCCCTCCCCCGAAACCGCTAATCCGCTTAGCGCCCCCGAGGGCTACGAACTGGTTAACTGGACGTTCGGGCCCCGCATCCAGGCCGGTAAGCACGGCACGGTAGATCTACGGCGTCTCTCTCAATCAAGGGCCGAGCAGCTGGTCCGCAGCGGGTTCAAGTACCTGCGTAAGAAGTAAGCGTTTTGACCATAGGAGACTTTTGAATGAGAGCCGATTGTCCTGGTGGACGGTCGGCTTTTTCCGTTGCTTCGGATATGCTGAAAACTCAAATTGCCACTTGGCTACGTGAGGGGGGGAGCTTCCTGACCGGACTCCACCTGCTGGAGCTCGCGGGCAGTCCGGCGGTGCGCAATCACCGGCATACGGTGCGAAAGACCTTTGTGCAGCGCGCGGACAAGGAGCGGCTCAG
>JBGTHX010000216.1:0-2169 GCA_041746055.1 Lewinella sp.
GCCAGCAGGGCCGGATCGGGGATCGACCCCTCGATGCTGAAGCTACCGGTGCCCGCGGGAATGCTGCCCCGCACGAAGTGCTGAAAGTTGAAGGGAGCCCCGAAGATGTATGCCTGGTCGCCGCTGCCGCGCGGCCCGCTGATCAGTTCGTTGCTGAAGGTGAGCCCGGGGATGACCGGATCCGTCCGCAGTACCGGCGGTATGCTGCCCTCGCCCGGTCGCTGCGCGAAGGTGAGCGCGTAGGCGTTCTCGTGGACGTTGAGGCCGTAGGCACCGGCGCCGTAGTAGTTGCCAAGGTCGGCCCACGACCAGCCCCGACCCGTGCCGTCCGTGCCGTAGCGGCTGCCGTCACCCACTACGGCCCCCGCGATGCGCGTGATGCCCTTTGCGCGTACCGCGGCGGTCCACTCCCGGATGACGGCGGGGAGGTCCTCGGCACCGTCCATATCCGAGCTACCCAGCGTGGGGTCGCCGCCGCCCACGATGTAGAGATTGCCCCGCAGCACGCCGCCCTCGACGGGACCGCCGGCCACCAGCCGGGTACGAAAGCGGTAGTCGGCCCCCAGGATATCCATGGCCGCGGCGGTGGTCAGGAGCTTCTGGGTGGAGGCCGGGATACAGGAGATGTCGGCATTGTGGGAGGCCAGTTGCCGGCCCGTGGACACTTCGCGGACGTCCACCGCCGTCAGGGTATTCCCCAGCACCTGCGCGCCCGCAAAGGCATCCACCACCTGCCGCAAAGAGGGCTGAGCGGCAAGGGAAGCGGTGAGGAAAACACAGGCGGTCAGCAAGCGGAAGTTCATACGTAGGGGGGTTTGACGGGGTCGCGGGTGCGGAAGATCAGCGCAGGAGCAGGAGGCGCTCGGTAAATCCGCCGGAGGCTCCGCTTACCCGCAGATAATATACTCCCGCCGGAAGGGAGCCCAGGTTCAGGGTGGCGGAGGGCGGGCGGAGCTCCGCCCAGTCGGTGACCCGCTGCCCCGTGGGGCCGTAGAGGATGGCATGGACCGGCTCCGACGGCCAGTCTCCCCGCCACCGCAGCGTGAGCACGCCGTGGGTAGGATTGGGGAACACGTCCACGGCCCGGACCGTGTCCGGGCCGTGGGTGGCGGTGCTGATGTCCTGGGCTATATCCCGGGCGGTACCCGGAAAGCTGCCACAGACATTGACCGTGACCACCCGCCAGTAGAAGCTATCGGGCAGGCCCGCGGCGGGGACGATCAGTTGGCGGCCGGCGGTCTGGTCTTCGTACAGGGTATCGGCGAAGGACGGGTCGGCCGACACCTGCACCCGGTAATCGGTCACCGCGTCCACCGCCCGCCAGCGGAATAGATAATTGCCATTGACGAGGCGCGCGGCAAAGGCATCCGCGGCGGTCGGCGTGGGGATCACCGTAAGGGTGTTGACGGCCCGCCGCTCGGTGCCGTCGGCAGCCATCACGATGAAGGAAAGCTCCTGGGTACCGGCACCGGCAAAGGTCCAGGCGCTGAATTCCACATCGAGCAGGCGGGTGGCCGCATCGTAGCCGAAGGTGTAATTGTCCAGGGGTTGTCCGTCGGCCTCCACCCGCAGCAGTGGGGAGGCGTCGAAGTCGGGCCCCAGCTGTAGGCGGGCCGAACCGCCTTCGTTGGAGCAGGCGACAATAGAGGGCGTGAGCACCTCTACGGCTAGATCGCGCGCGTCCACTCCGTCTTCACAGATCCGGAGGCGGAAGTCGGTAATGGCACCGCCGTCGTCGGCGGCGTTGTCGCTCACGAGGAGTTGCCAGGTGCCGCGGGAGGACTCCCCCGTCAGGGCGCTGAAGGCGCCGACCGGCTGTACGGTCCGGTACTGCGCGGCATTGCCGTCGTTGCACGTCTCGCTGAATTCCGATGCGCTGACGGCCGCGTCGGCGGCGAAGATGAGGTAGAGGTCGGTGCCGGCGCAGGCTCCTTCGAGCGGGGGCCGCATCAGTTCCACTTCCGTACCGGCGGGGCTGCGCAGGCGGATGGAGAGGTCCCCGATGAAGGAGTGTTCGATCCCGACGATCACCTCCAGGGAGGCCAGGTCGATTTCTCCGGTGAGGTCGAGGGTGACCACCGCGTCGTTGGGGCCGGCGGCGTCGATCGGGACGGGCAGCACGCCGGATCGCCTGAGCAGGCAGCTCCGGTCGGCGGTGGTGAACTCGCC
>JBGTHX010000217.1:0-5322 GCA_041746055.1 Lewinella sp.
GCGAAGATGTAGCGGTTGTTCTTGTCCAGTCCGTTTCCCTTGGGATCGTCCTTGCACGCCAGGAGGAGCCGGTTGCCGGGAGCGTCGTAGTACAGCCCCTCTACGTCGTTGTCGCCGTTCATCCAGGTGTTGTATTCGGACACCGCCTGTCCCTCATCACCCGGCTGCCGGATCTGGTACAGCCGGCCGTTACTCTTGGTGACCCACACTTCGTCGTTGACCACCTCGATCCCTTCATAGTCGCCCTCCTTCCAGAAATCAAATTGCTCGATCAGGGAGCCGTCCTGGCGATTGAGGACGAACACGATGCCATCCTCATCCTCCACGGCGTACAACCGTTCCCCGCGCAGCCCCAGCCCGGAGATCTCGTCGAGCTCCTCGGGCATCTCCGATAGCAATTCGGGGTGGTCGAGATCGTAGGGAAATTGGGCGTCGAGGCCGGCGGGGTCGCAGGTGCAAAGGAGGAGGACGAGCAGCGGGGCGATTCGGGACAATAGCATACCCGGATAAGGTCCGTCGGGCGCCCGGGGTTTGTCCGGCCGGATGGGTTTACCGGATTATTTCCGTTCCTGTCGCCCGGGATATGGCCCGTGGATGACGAATGTCAGCCCCCGCTTTGGTCGCTATACCAGCCTCCCGGACTATTTTTGTCCCCGCATGGAAACGATCACCGTCGCGGGCGAACGGCTGCTGCTGAATCCCGACCGCGCCATCTACTGGCCCGCCAGACAAACCCTCCTGCTAGCCGATCTCCACCTGGGGAAGGGAGCCCACTTCAGGCGGGCGGGTATCGCCGTGCCCCGGCTGGTCAGCGACGTGAATTTTGCCCGCCTCGCCGGGCTGATCGGGGAATTCAGCCCGGCCCGCGTGCTGCTGCTCGGTGACCTCTTCCACAGCGACCACAATCACGTCTGGGGCCACTTCTGCGACTTCACCGCGCAACACGAGGGAATTTCCTTCGAACTGGTCCCCGGCAACCACGACATCCTGCCCCCTCACTGCTACGGGGAAGCCCGGTTAGTCTCCCACCCGTTGGTGATCACCGACGGTCCTTTCAGTTTCAGCCACCACCCGCTGGAGGAATCCGCCCGCGTACCCGGCCACTACAATGTATGCGGCCACGTCCACCCCTGCGTGAAGTTGCTGGACCGAAGCGGCCGGGGGATGAAGCTGCCCGCCTTTTACTTCGGGGCCGCGGAGGCGATCCTGCCTGCCTTCGGGGAGTTCACCGGCTGTGCCGAGGTCAAGGTGCGGCCCGGCGACCGGGTATTCGTGCTGGCCGAGGACGCGGTGCTGGCGGTAGCCTAGCGGAAGCGGAGCGACAGCTGCCGGCCCTCCAGGGTGTCCGGCGCGCGGTCAAACAGCAGTACGGTGTACGCGAGCCCCCTCCCTTCCCGGTACAGGACGATCAGCTGCGCCTGCTCCCGGTCACTGAAGCTGCGCTTCGGCCGGAAGGTGTACATCCGCGCCCAGTCGGCCCCATAAAAATCCAGTTCCTCGTCGCTGAAGCTGTGCACGGCGGTCACCGCATCCTCGTCGTTACTGCCCAGGTTCATGGCCAGGGTGGTAGCCGCCAGGTGGGGCAGGCCGTAGTAGCGGTCGCCGGGGTATTCCGGCTCCAGGTGGAAGCGCAATTCCAGTTTCTCGTGGCGGGACGTCATGGCATAGTCGTCTTTCATCCAGCGGTTGTCATTGCGCAGTGTCGTCTCTCGGTAGTCGCTGTCGAGAGGAGCGGTGAAGCGGATGTCCATACTGTCGAGCCGGTCTTTGAATTCGGGTGGCAGGTCGAGTTGGGCACCCAGCGCGGTGGTGAACAGCAGGAGAAGGGGGAAGAGTAGCGTCTTCATGGCAGGGAAACGTTTCCGGACAGGGAAGGTACCGACCAATCTGCGGTTGAAAAAGTATGGCAGTGCGTCCGGTCCGCTTGCTGACTTCGGGGCAGCCTGCGGGAGGGGGTTGGAGGGAAGGTTCACCGCGCAGGGCGCAGATCAGCACAGTGGTTGTGCGGATACGGACCTCTGGTCCGTTGGTCTATCCGGTTGGAGGCCTGCGCCTGATTTTAGACACCCTAGCAATAGTACCTGGCATCAGTACGGCGAAGACGGGTCGAAGGGCCGTATCCATCTGAGTAATCCAAACGTGTCGGGGGAAAAACCCGCGGCCGTCAGCCAGAGTGATCCGCTTAAATCTGCGGTGAGATAGGTTGATTCTGAAGTACTTTTGCCCCTCGCTTCGCTCGGGTGGGTACGCGACCGGAGGTCACGATCCGATCTGAGCCATCCGCGGATATAACCTTCTAGCGACAATTACAGCCTCTACGGGAGGTTTCCTCATCCCAATCCCCCCCGCAACCGCTCCACCAGCAGGTTGGTGATCCTCCGGTTCACCCCGCCCTCGTTTTCCACGTAGTACCCTACCTCCTCCGGAGTGAAGTGACCAACCACCATCCCGAAGAGCAATCCCCGCAGGCGGTTGTCGCGGGTGACGAGTTCCTTGATCTTCTCGAAGCGCTGGGCCGCGGGAATCGACTCCAGTCGGACCTTTCGTTTTTCCAGGTAGTGCCGCATCACCACGACCAGCAGCTCGTGCTGCTGCTTCAGGATCGGCCGGAGGGTGGTATTCTGGAAGGCTTCCTCCGGTGAGTCGGTGGGCAGGGTCGGGATGGTAGGGCGCATGGGCAAGGGTTAATGTCGTTCGGCCAGCTGGTCCGGGACGGGTACCACGCCCGCCCGGTGACGGGCCACCAGCTCGGTGATGTCGCGTAGGACCCCGGGGTGTTCGGAGGAAAGGTCGGTACTTTCGCCCGGGTCGCTGCCGAGATGATAGAGCAAGGGCGGATCGTGCGCCTCCCGGGGCCCGAACTGTCCGTACGCCCCTTCGGTGACGAAGTGGGCCTTATAGGCCCCCAGCCGGGCGGCGTAGACTTCCGTGCCCCGGTAGTAGAACAGCGCTTCACGCGGGCTGGAGGCGCCTTCCAGCAGGGTGGAGGTAAGGTCCAGGCCGTCGATGTCTCGGTCAGTAGGGAGTGACGCGCCGGCCAGCCGCGAAAGGGTAGGGAACAGGTCGAAGGTGCTTCCGATTCCCCGGATGGTACCGGGAGTCACCCGACCGGGCCACCAGAAGATCCCCGGTACACGATGGCCGGCCTCCCAGGTAGTTCCCTTGCCGGCGTAGAAGGGGCCGGGGCTACCCCCGTCCAGCCCGTACGACCGCCAGGGCCCGTTGTCGGAAGTGAAGATCACGAGGGTATTTTCGGCCAGCCCTTCCTCCCGCAACAGGTCAAGCAGGCGGCCTACTCCATCGTCGATCTCTTCAATCACGTCGCCGTACAGTCCGCGCTCGCTGCTGCCGAGGAAATCCGCAGAGGCAAACAGGGGGACGTGCGGGAGGCTGTGGGCCAGGTACACGAAGAAGGGACCCTCCCGGTGCGCGCGGATGAATTTCATGGCCTCCTCCGTGTACCGCCGCGTAATGGTGCGCTGGTCAGCGGGCCGCTCCACTGCCGCGGTATCCCGCAGGAGGGGCACGTTGAAATTTTCCATGCGGATGCTGTCGTGGGGTTGCTTCCAGAACGTGGCGTAAGACAATTCCGACACGAGGTCCATATCGTTGGAATACGGGATCCCGAAGTATTCGTCGAAACCGTTGGCAGTGGGGAGGTACTGCGGCAGGTGACCCAGGTGCCACTTACCGATGGCGGCGGTGGCGTAGCCCGCCGACCTAAGTTGCTCGGCCAGGGTGATTTCCGAGGCCGGAAGCCCACCGGTGCTGTTCGGAAACAGCACGCCATTGACGTTACTCGTCATCCCGCTGCGTACGGGATAGCGACCCGTAAGCAGGGCCGCGCGGCTCGGCGTACAGACATTGGCGGCTACGTAGAAACTGGTCCACCGCTGCCCCTCCCGGGCCATCTCGTCCAGGCGCGGGGTGCGGATCGTGGGATGGCCATAGCAGCCGAGATCACCGTACCCCAGGTCGTCGGTGAAGATGACGACGATATTCGGCGGGGCGGCGGTTTGACCGCTCAGCCCGTAAACCGGCAGCATCCCCAGGAGCAGGAAAAAGAAGTAGTGCATGGTCCGGCTTTGCCGAAAAGCTACGGCATATCCTGAAACTCGGGGTCCGGCAAACAGCAGGTCAAGGATTACCATTAGGAGGATGCCAGGTAGCCGCCGGCATGGGCGGCTCACCGTGGCTTAATGCCCTGTGGCCAACAATACAGTGACGAGCTCGCCCAGGTCGGATACGGTATGATCCGGCGCATCGGCCAGCGGGTACACCGTCTGGCCCGGTCGCGCCACGAACGCCGACCGCATGCCGGCCCACTGGGCGCCGGCCACGTCCCAGCCGTGGGCGGCCAGCAGCATGGTGTCCTGGGGCGCCACCTTCAGCTGCCGGCAGGCCGTCGCGTAGGTATCGAGGTGGGGCTTGTAGCGTTTCTGCACGTCGATGCTCAGCAGCTGCTCGAAAAAGGGCGTCAGCTGGGCGTAGGCCATCTGCTTCTGCACCGTGGGGCCGGGCGAGTTGGTGAGCGTAATCATCCGGAAGCCGGCTTTTTGCAGGGCCGTCAGGCCGGGTACCACGTCGGGGTGGGGCGGCAGCTCGGTGATGAGGCGCAAGAGCTCCTTTTTGCGGGCGGCGGGCCGGGCGGGCTGGCCCAAGGACTGGGCCAGCATGTCGAAGCCGGCATCGCCGATGGCGGGAAAGTCGTGGTAGTGGCCCGTAACGGTGTCGACCAGCGAGTACTGCAGCAAGAGCGAAAACCACTGCTTGAAGGCGAACTCGGACTTAAACTCCTGGTTGACGGCCTGCTGCAGCTTGCCCAGGTCGAGCAGGGTTTCATTAACATCAAATATCAGCAGCTTGGGGCGGGCGGGGGTGAAAAGCGACATGGCAGGGCTGGAAAGAGGCAGGGCCGCAGCCGCGGCGGCCCCGGCCAGCAAAGTAGCGAACGTGCGGCGTGAAAGCATCTGCCTGCATACGCAGCAGCGCCCCCCTTGGCCGGCGGCTGGGCCAATCGCCGCCGAAAAGTCGACCAAACGTCGGCCCGCCGACACTTCCTCAGGGCCCGGGCACTCCCCACCACCGCTTTATTACTGTATTACTGTACTTTGTACGCTTATTGCCTATGACAACGCCCAACAAGCTGTGGTACCTGGAAAACCTGCAGGTGCTGCACACGCTTAGCCCCGCCGATGTAGAGCACCTGCACGGCCGCTCCCTTATGCAAACCTTCGCCAAGGGCGAGACCATCTACTTTGCCGGGGATTTGTCCGACAGCCTGTTTGTGCTCAAAACGGGCCAGGTGAAAATCACGCACCG
>JBGTHX010000218.1:0-8599 GCA_041746055.1 Lewinella sp.
GACTACACCTCCCACCTCGACCCCGACGGGCTGCAGGGGGCCCGCATCGGGGTACTGCGCGAACTCAGCGACGCCGATCCCGACCCGGAGATTGCCGACCTTTTCACCCGCGCGCTGGCCGACCTGGAGCGACTTGGGGCGACCGTGGTGGATCCGGTGGCCGTGCCCGGCTTCGCGGAGCTGCGCCGCGACCAATGGTGCGAAACCTTCCGCGCCGACCTGGAGGACTTCTTGGCCACCTACGTCAAGAACGACTCTGTCGCCACCCTGGCCGACGTTATCCGGATCGGCACCCGCAGCGACTATGCCCGCGAGAACCTCGCCGCCGCCCTCGAAACCAGCGGTCGCTACGGCGACAGCCCGGAGCCCTGCGGCGATGCCTACACCGATCCCCGCCGCATCGCCTTCCGCGAAGCCATAGAATTCGCCATGGACTCCCTCCGCCTGGACGCCATCGTCTTTCCCAGCTGGAACCACCCCGCCGCCCGCATCGACGACTTTCAGGCCGGCTATAAGGGCGACAACAGCCAGATCATCTCCCCGCATACCGGACAGCCCGGCTTCACCGTCCCGATGGGCTTCGTGTCCAACGGTTTGCCCGCCGGCCTGCAGTTTCTTGGGCGGATGTACGCGGAACCCACCTTGATCAAACTGACGTATGCTTACGAGCAGGGTACGATGCACCGGGTACCGCCTATGGTGAAGTAGCGGGCGGAGGACGTGCTTCGAGAAATCTGCGTGAATCCGTGCGGTAGCGCAGCGGAATCCGTGTCGCCGTCAGGCGATCTGCGAGAACCCTAGCACGGCTACACTGCCGCTGAACCGTTCTGTAGGGAGCCGATAAAATTTGCTTTATCCACCCATGGCGCTGCCGGAGGCAGCATCCAACTTCGCGGTTGGAGACCGCCTTGTACTAGCGCTGCCGGAGGCAGCGTTTTACTTCTTGAGCCCGATCTCCCGCAGCCGCTCATCCAGGTACTCGCCGGCGGTGATGGGGTCGTAGGCCTGCGGCCGGTCGGCGGTGACGGTGCTGGGCAGCACGTCGAGCTTCATCTCGGGGCGGGGGTGTAAGAAGAAGGGGATCGACAGCCGCGGCTCGTGCCACTGCTCGCGGGGCGGATTGACTACGCGGTGGGTGGTCGACTTCAGGTAGTTGTTGGTCAGGCGCTGCAGCATATCGCCCACGTTGATGACGATCTCGTCATTTTCGGGGATGATCTCCTGCCACTCGCCGGCCGTATTCTGCAGCTGCAGTCCGCCGGCGCTGGCACCTACCAGCAGGGTAATGAGGTTGATATCCTCGTGCTGTTCGGCGCGGATGGCGCTCTTTGGCTCCTGGGTGATCGGGGGGTAGTGGATGGCCCGCAGAATGCTCATGCCGTCGTTGGTGAACTGGTCGAAGTAGCCCTCTTCCAGCCCGAGGTACAGCGCGATGGCGCGCAGCAGGCTACCGCCGCTCTTCTCGAAGGCGCGGTACAGCTGGCGGCCCAACTGCATGAACTCGGGCACCTCCTCCACGTCGGGATTGCGGGTGTAGGCGCTGTCGCTGGTGTCGGCCAGCTCCTGTCCGATCTGGAAGAATTCCTTGAGGTCGGCGACCTGCGACTGCTTGGCGTGCTCCTTGCCGAAGGAGGTGTAGCCCCGCTGTCCGGCGGCCCCGGCCACTTCGTACTTACGCTTGGTTTCGACGGGCAGGGCGAAGAACTGCTTCGCAGCCACGTAGAAGTCGTCGATGAGGTCCTTAGAGATCCCGTGGCCGGTCACGCCCACGAATCCGATCTCGTGGAAGGCCGACCCGAGTTTCTCGGTGAAGGCCTGGCGCTGGGCTTCGTCACCCCGCTGGAATTTGGAGAGGTCGACGAGGGGGATGGTGCGGGACGTGGTGAGGGCCATAGCGGTTGAATTTTATGGATATGATCTAACTGCGAAGCTAACGCCGGAAAGGCTACCGCGGTTTGTAGCGCGCCCCGCTGAGTATTTCCTGGCCGTCGGCGATCGCCATCAGGTCGGAGATACTGGTGTCGGGGTGGGCGGCCAGGTAGGCGGCCACGATCTGCCGCCCCAGGTAGTTGACGGCCCCGCCCGGCGACTCCGCCGGCATGCCGGGGGTGTAGGGCGCCGGCCGCGTGTACTTCTGGATCTTGCTTACGTCGGTGGTATACAGCAGATCCTCCCGCTGCAGGTAGGCGTAGATCGGCGTCTCGTTACCGCGCAGCCACTCCATCTGTTCTTCCGTTACCTCATACACCACGTCCTCCGGCGTCTCGGGTTGCAGCAGTTCCAGCAGGTAAAGTTTTTTACCCTCGTAGATCAGGTAATCGAGTAGACGGCCGGTACGCGGCGGGGGGAAGCGGTCCTCCACCACCACCCGCAGCAGCTTGCCGGCGAAGTGCTCCGGCGTATAGCTCTGGCGGAGGTACTGGCTGAAGATCGGCTCCTCGGGATTGACCTGCGTATAGTTGAAGTCGGGCCCCAGGAAGAAATCAAGCCCCGCCGCGATCTGCCCGTCGCCGTACAGGAAGGCCGCCAGTTCGAAGTGGGTATCGAAGGTGACCAGCGTGTCCGGCACCGGGGCCTCGGGCACGTAGTAGCGGTAGTACTGGAGGCCCCGGGCGAACTCGTCCGCCAGCCCCTGCACCTGCGTCCCCGCCCCCCCGTCGGCCCCCGGGGGAAAGTGGGCCAGCACGGTGCTGTCCACCCGCGCGGTCAACGGATACGACAGGTAGGCGCGCAGCACCCGCTCGCCCTCGGCCGGACTGAAGTCGCCCCGCCGCACGGGCACGAGGTGGGTAAAGAAGGCATCCGTGAAACTGCCGAAGTGGGTATCCAGCTCCCGAACCTCCTCGGTGAGCCGGGAGGTATCCAGCGACGCCAGGGCGCGGTCGAAGCGCAGCACCGTCAGGTCCACGGGCAGATCGCTCACGTCGGGTGGCGACGGTTCGTTCGAGCAGCCCGTAAGAAGGGCCGACAGGAGGAGGAAGGGAAGGAATAAGTGTCTGCTAACTTTCATGAGCGGCTAAACACCGGCGGGGGCGGGTCGTTTGACAACGACCGTTAAACCCAAATAGTACCGAATGAAAACTAAGCTTACCCTCTGCGTCGCCCTGCTGTTGTCTTCCGTCACCGCCTTCAGCCAGTACAACCCCATCCAGTTCGGCCTGCAGCTCAGCCCCTCCTTCAGCTGGATGACCACCGACAATAACCTCATCGAAAGCGACGGTACCAACCTGGGCCTCAAGCTGGGACTGATGGCCGAGTACTACTTCCAGGAAAATTACAGCATCCACACCGGCATCAACTTCCACTTCAACGCCGGCGGTGCCCTGCGCTACGACGATCAGTTCAGCGAGGTCGGCATCTGGGGCGAATCGCTCGCCGAGACCCTGACCAACGCGCCCACGGCTGCCGAGCTCAGCGGTAAGACCTTCGATTACAACATCCAGTTCGTCGAGATCCCCCTGGGGCTCACCCTGCGCACCCGTGAATTCGGCTACGTACGCTACTTCGTGCAGCCGGCCTTTACGCTGGGCATCGTGAGCGGCAGCCGCGGCAGCATCCGCAACGCCAGCTTCATTAACTCCAGCGAGAACTTCAAGATCAGCTCGGAGGTCAACGCCCTGAACCTCTCCTGGGGCCTGGGCGGCGGCATCGAGTACGCCATCTCCACCGGCAGTTCGCTGATCGGGGGGCTGGCCTTCCAGTCCGGATTCCTGGACCTCACCACCGACAAGAACACCCGCCTCGTGCGCGACAGCCGCAGTCCGGCCGAGGACAACAGCAAGGGAAAAGTTCATTCCCTTACCATCCTCTTGGGCGTTATGTTCTAGTGTCCGACATTTGCTCTCGTGCGGGGACGCAGGTGCAATGATTTTCGCCAACGCATCGTTGCTACGGGGGTTTTCCTCCGTAGGACGCGCTCCCACGGCCCTCCCTACGTATGCTTATGAACTACACAATTATGCTGCATCGCCCGGCTACCCGTTTGCTCTTTCTAGTATTCGTCTTGTGCGGGAGCGTCGCGGGGCTGCAGTCTCAGGCCATGCTACCCCAGGCTATGCAGCGGAGCGTCCGCCCGGGCAAGCCCGGCCTCAATCCGAAAGCGGTCTGCACCAATGACGCGGGCACCATTGCCGGACTGGTCAATATCACGGCCCAGAGCAACAGCTTTAGCGGAGCCGCTACGCAGGCCTTCGCGCCAAACTCCCCGGATACCCTCTTCCTGTGCCGCGGAGACGAATTCACCATCGACTTTCAGGAGGGCAGCGAAGACCTGAGCGGTGATCCGGATCCCGCTACCCAACCAGGTATTGGTTTCGCGCTCCACCGAGCTGTTCCTACGGTCAGTGGTGTTTCGTTTGCTGACATTAGCGCCGATCCAGGTAATCCGTCCGATGGCCTGCCACCTTTAGATGCTGGGAAAGTACAGGTGTTAGTACCTTTTGACTATTCAGCGGGGGACTACAGCCTTAGAGTAGAAAACGTAGACGCGCCGTTTCTTCAGGAATACTACCCGCTACCCGACGGTACCCCCGGTCCTGTGGTCTTCTATTTTAGCCCAATCACCGTAGACGCGGTAGAATACAACGCTAACGGCGACGGGGTTGCACAGGTAGAATCCATCGACACCACCAACGGCGGCGGCGTACCGGAGTGCATCAACGTGAGCATCGACCAGTACGTCGCCGTAGGCCTGCTCAACCCCATCGCCATCGCCAATGCAACCCAGAGCACGACCGACTGCTCGGGAAGCTTCGTGCTGCGGGGCGGCATCAGCGAACTGCGGGGCACTACCGATTACTCTTCCATCGAGATCCGTGAGACCACCACCGGGCAAGTGGCCGCCCTCGACCGGCCGGCCGGGACTTACCGCACGGGCGACGTGGTGAACTATACGGTACCCGGTCCGGGAAACTACGCCGTCACCATATCCGACAACATCGCGTGTGATTTTTCCGGCAGTGTCTCTCACAGCGTGGCCGCCTGCGCCTCGCCGCCTGCTTCGGCGATCACCCTTACGGTAGACAAAACGGACGTGACCTGCCTCGGATCGTCCAACGGCCGCATCACGGCTTCCGCCAGCGGAGGCACACCCGAATACAGCTTTACCTACACCCGTACCAGTCCGGCCACCCCGCCCGTCTCCAACGCCGGCAGCCCGACCACCACTACGGTCGACGGGGCGGAAACGGTATACACCGGCCTGCCCGGAGGAGTCTACACGGTAACCGTCACCGATGCCAACGGGGAGACAACCACCCAAAACGTCGAGGTTGTTGAGCCCAACATCACCGTAGACATCACCGTGGTACAGCAGATCTCCTGCTTCGACGATACGAACGGCAATCTGGTGGCCCAGATCTTCGACGGCGCGGACTCGATCCCCAACTACGCCGACTACACCTTCCTCTGGAGCACCGGGGCCACGACCCGGCAGATCTCCGGACTGGGCCCCGACAACTACAGCGTCACCGCCACCAATAACGTGACCGGTTGCCGCACCACAGCGTCGCTGAACCTGCGGGCCCCCAACCGCCTGCTCATCAACCAGAGCCAACTCAATACCGACCCCGCCACCTGTAGCGGCGTAAGCGACGGTACGGTCGATATCCCGGTCACGGGGGGTACCCGCGACACCAACGGCGAATACACCCTTAACTGGTCAGACGGAATAGATACTACCGGCACCTCGGTCAACCGTACCGATCTGCTGCCCGGCAGCTATTCGGTGACGGTCACCGACGCGAATGGCTGTAGCGATTCCGTGAGCCTGGTCATCGCCGCCGAGAAGACACTCGTCCTGGCTGCCGACTCGGCCAACATCACCTGCTTCGGCGAGGGCGACGGCAGCATCACGGTGACCGGCAGCTTTACCGGAGCCACGCCCAACTACCCGTTGCAGGCGCAACTGCTCGACAATACCGGTGCGGAGGTACGCGCCTACCAGGACATTCCCAACCAGGGCAGCACGCCCATAACCTTCCAGAACCTCGGCCCCGGCAATTATACCGTTGTACTCCGCGACCAGGATTCCCAGGGCTGTGAAACCACCGCCAATATCACCGTAGTGGAGCCGGCCCTGCTCCAGATCGATACGGTCACTACTACCGATTTCGGCTGCCCCGATGAATTCGGCACCGCCACCCCGGTGGTGAGCGGCGGTACGGCGCCCTACTCGTTCCGCTTCAAGAACGACAGCCTCCCCGACCCGGTGGATACGCTGATGACCTTCGACAGCCTGGTCGTAGACACCAACTTCATCGGTGACCTGCAACCCGACACCAACTACGTAGTGATCGTGGAGGATGCCAACGGCTGTATCGACTCCACCACCTTCAAGATCTTCTCCCCGCCCCGGGCCGCCATCGCGCCCATCGCCGTGGACTCCGTGTCGTGCCCCGACAGCCAGGACGGGCAGCTGTTCACCACCGTGACCGCGCCGCAGGGCGAGACCGTTACGGAGACGACCTGGTACCGCCTGAACCCCGACGGCACCATCGGCGATGAGGTCGCCATCGGTACCCGCACGGAGGCGAACCTGGCCGTCGGTTTCTACCTCTTTGAGGCCAAGATCTCCAACGAGTGCGTCTCGCAGGCCATTGGGGAAGTGGCCAGTCCGGGCCTGGTGGCCCTAGACAGCTTCCTGCTGCAACCGCCGGTCTGCCTGGGTGACGCCAACGGCAGCATCTTCGTTTACCCCACCGGTGGCACGCCCCCGTACCGCTACGACTGGTCCGTCGAGGGCGCCAGCACGACCTCCAACGCCATCACTAACCTGGCGTCGGGCACTTACAGCGTCACCATCACCGACGCCAACAATTGCCGCCCGGTATTCGATACCACCTTCGTGCTGGAGGAGCCCGTGGGCATCACCGGCACCTTTTCCAACCTGCAGCCCGTGAGCTGCCCCGACTCCACCACGGCGGATGGCTCCGCGACCTTCGACGCCCGCTTCACGGATGACTCCACCGGCCTATTCGATTTCTACTGGTCGACCGGCGATACCATCCTGCAGCAGTCTACCTCCACCATCAGCAACCTGACGCGTGGCCCCATCAGCGTGACGGTGACCGACGGTATCTGTCCGCAGGTCTTTATCGATACCATCGGCAGCCCCGAGGACTTCGTGGTTTCCTTCACCACCGAGGACGTGAGCTGTAACGGCCAGAACGACGGCACCCTCACCGCTACGGTCAGCGGAGGTACCCCGCCTTACTCCTACCAGTGGGTGGGCCGCACCGAAACGGGCCCCACGCTCGATAGCCTGTCTGCCGGCACGTACCAGTTGGTTATCACGGACAGCCGCGGCTGTACCCCGCCGGATACCACCTCGGCTACCATTCTGGAACCGGATGCCCTGGTGCTTTCCATCAACGAGACCCTCACCACCCCCACGGTGACCTGTGCCGGCGACTCCAACGGCGTGCTGGCCGTTTTCGTGAGCAGCACGAACAACAACCCGCTGACGGAAAGCCCGTACCGCTGGTCTTCCAACGTGGATGACCGCGACGACAACGTCGCCAATAATCTGGTACCGGATACCTATTCGGTGACCGTGACCGACGTGCGCGGTTGCCAGGACAGCCTGCAGTACACCATCGTGGATCCGCAACCCATCGTCTTCTCGGTGGATCCGATCCAGCCCCCGCTCTGCTACGGAGAGATGACGCCGGTAACCATCGATACGGCCTTTGGCGGACAGGGTACGGCCTTTACCGATTTCACCTACACCCTCAACAACGACGGCTTCCTGATGCCCGTGGACCAGCCCGGCAGCACCTTCGCCGGCGACGTGGTCGTGAGTGTATTCGACCCCGTCGGCTGCCGCGCCGACCAGACCATCACGGTAGACCAACCCGAGGAGATCAACATCGAACTCGCCGACCGCATCATCGTGGACCTCGGCGACAGCCTGGTGCAACTGGATCCGATCGTGACGCCACCGGATAACTACAGCTACCTCTGGACGCCGGCTGACTTCCTGTCCTCGGACAGCATCCGCAATCCTTACCTCTTCGCCCTGCAGAACCGCGACTACACGCTCACGGTAACCAGCCCGAACGGCTGCACGGCGGAGGAAGACATTTTCGTGGAGGTCGACGCCAACCGCAACGTGTACCTACCCAATGCCTTCAGTCCCAACCGGGACGGACGTAACGAGGACTTTCGTATATACGCCTGTCAGGGCGTGGTGAAGGTTACCAAGGTGCAGATCTTCAACCGCTGGGGCGGCCTTGTACACGAGGCAACCGAGATCCCGGCAAACTGTCTGGACGGCACCTTACTGTGGGACGGCACCACGCCCAACGGTTCGGCCGAGGGCCGGCCGGTAGGTATGGGCGTGTACGTCTACGTAGTGGAGGTGGCCTTCCTGGATAATGTCCTCCTGACCTACCGCGGTGATATTTCGGTGATCCGCTAGGACTGCGTCTGCCGGTCCTGCCATTCCCGCAGCTTCCGCCACTCTCCGGCGGCGGCCAGGGCGGCCTGTTCCGGCCAGCCGGCGGGATCCCCGGTCGCGGCGTCCTGATCGGATTGCTGGAGAATGGCTTCCAACTCGCCCGCGGGGGTGGCCGCCAGGGTTTGCAGGTCATGGATGCCG
>JBGTHX010000219.1:0-7074 GCA_041746055.1 Lewinella sp.
GAGATGATGCGGGATGACACGTTCAGGCCGGTCAGCGTGTCCAGTACGCTGAGGGTAGTGAAGGCTTCGGCCAGCAATCCCTCCTTCTCGAGCAAATCAGCACGGAGTATGATTACGTCGGCCGCGATCTGTATGCACGCACTGGCTACGCAGTCCGCCAGCACCCGTTCGGTGGAGTCAAGCACCGGCATCACCTCTTCACTTTGTCCGGCGTGGATCTTCTGCCGTGCCCCCATCAGCAGCGCCTCGGCCAGGAAGCCCGGCTCCCCGACCTCCCCGGCGGCCCGTTGCAAGCGATCGATAAATTCCGGCACCCGTTCCGGCAGGTTGCGTTCCGCCCAGCCCACTGAGGCATGAAGGCCGTGATACCTCAGCTGGGCGGAGGGAGCCCGGGCAATCTCGGCGTACACGCTATCCAGCCCATCGTGGAGGTAGCCCTGGCCCCGTAGACCCGTAGCCGCTCCCAGGCACAGCAGGAGTAGGAGCCATCCGCCCCCCCGATCGCTATTGCCGCTGCTACTCAGTCTTGTACGCAAGCCTTGCCTAACCATACCGCAGCTAAGATACTAAGGTACGGAGGTGGCTGACCTATATCGCAGTCTGCTAATCCTCTCACGGAAGGGCGCGGATTATCTTATCCGCCATCTCTCCGCTAACCTGCTGGACCAGCGCGCCCGTCCCTACCCTAGGCGTGCACGGTGAGGTGATCTGCCAGATCGTTGAGGCCCTGGCTGCGTGCGTGGTCGGCGGCCGTAAGCCCGCGCGCGTCGCGGGCGGAAGGATCCGCACCCGCCTCGAGCAGAATACGGGCGATGTCGGGCCGGTTGAAGGTAGCCGCGAATGTCAGGGCCGTTGCGCCGCTGAAGTTCCTGGCGCCCGCGTCGGCCCCCTTTTCGAGGAGGTAATTGACGATCGGGCGGTCGTCCTTAAAGCACACGCCCATCAGGGCCGTATTGCCGACGGCGTCCCGGGCTTCCAGATCGGCACCCAGCTCGACCAGGGTCCGGGTAGTAGCCAGATCCCCGAGGTAGGTAGCCAAAATCAGAGGAGTGGACCCGCGGCTGTCGGTCGACCGGAGCAGGGCCGGCTCCGCGGTGACCAGGCTGCGTACCCGGTCGGCGTCCCGGTTACGGATCGCCTGGAAAAGTTCTTCGGTATGGGTCATGGAAAAAGCATTGGGTATATGGAGAGAAAGGTGTACCGCCACCGGGCCATCCGGACTTGCCCCGGCAGTTAACGGAAGAGCGGGCCAGGCGTTCAAGCCACCCCCGATTTAGTTTACCGGACCGGAAGGTGCGTGGGTTGCTTTTCTGGCATTAACAGTATACGGTGGGCTACACCGTCACGTTATAAAATGACGAATGCGTCCCTTTTCGGACGCGATTGACCCGATCAAGTACCGCCCCGTTCATGAACTCAATCTCCCTGAGAGCCTCCCCGGTAATTCCCGCGTCCATGCGGGCCAATCCCTTTGTCCACCACGGTGTCACGTTGCTGAAGGCTTATGCCACCTGCGAGCACAAGGTTATTCGCCGGCTGGCGGAAGATTACCTACGAGCCGCGGAACACAACCGCCACTGCCGGAACTACGGCAACGCCCTGCACCAGGCCAATGTAGTACTCGGCCTGCTCGAGTTTGAAAATGGAAAACTCGACGCCGCCGAGCGACACCTGGCCGCCGCCGCTGACAGTCCGGGTTCCCCCCAACTTACCGCTTTCGGACCGAATATGCTGCTGGCGCGCAAACTGCTCGAGGCCGGCCGCCGCCAGTGTGTGATCGACTACCTCAAGGGCTGTGGCAAGATCTGGAAGCTCAATTTCGGCCGGCTGTGGCTGTGGCGCATGGAAGTCAGACGCGGCCGGACGCCGAATTTCGGTGCTAACCTGTACCACCTGCTGGACTACAAGTCGTTCGGTTAAGCTTCCCCTGACTGGATTTGGGAAAGTAATTGCCACTGCGGTGGGCATGATCTTCACACAAATATTTGCATTTCTGGTGATCTTACCATCAATTATACTGTTGTGCATATCTGTTCATGCAAAAACACCTTCCAAACATCCATAATGGATAACGAATTCATTCAACTGGGCTACAGGCTTTTACGCGCCTACGCCCGCCGGGATTACCTGGCCGTAAATTCTATCGCCCAAGATTACCTCACCGCAGCCGAGGCCAATCGCTACAGCGCCAATTACGGCACCGCCCTCCATCAGGCCAACACGATGCTTGGCCTGGTCGAATTACAGCAGGGCCACCTGGACCGCGCCGGCTATTACCTCCTTAATTCCGCGCGTACCCCGGGCTCCCCCCAGATCAAGGCTTTCGGACCCAATATGTTACTGGCCTCCCGCCTGCTGGAGGCCGGACAACGTAGTTGTGTTCTCCGGTACCTCGAAGAATGCCGCTCCCTCTGGAAGATGAGCTTCGGCACCCTATGGAAATGGCGCCGGCAGGTTGCCCGCGGCGCCCGGCCGAATTTCGGTTACAATCTGTCCTACCTGACGGACTACAAGTCCTTCGGCTGAGCGGAGCAGCGGTAGATCACGAACTTGGCGTTGACGGCCACTTCCTCCACCCGGGTAAAGAGTCGTCCCAGGTGGGTACCGTAGTTTAAATGACGGTTCGCCACCACCACCAGGGATCCCCCGGGGCTGAGGACGCGTGCCGCCTGGCGAAATAGGCCGAGGCTTACCTCGATATTGTTTTCGTGTCCCAGGTGAAAGGGAGGATTGGTCACCACCAGATCCTGTGAGGCTACGGAAATAGCGTCCAGCGTATGATCATAGTACACCGTGGAGCGATCAGCGGGCAAATTATTACGGGCACTGGCCACCGCGAGGATCGCGTCGTCGGTCGCCAGCAACCGTGCCCCGGAATAGCGCAGCAGCAATTCCGCCCCGATCACTCCGTTTCCACACCCGATATCCAGCATAGCGTCCGGGTGAAGGTCTGCAAGTCTGCGATGCAGGCCCCATTGTTCCAGCAGGAATCGCGTGGCGGGGTCGATGCGGTCGGCGGAGAACACCCCGTAGAACTGGGTATACATTCGTTCACCCAATTGTAGCGACTTGCCCGGCACCTCCGCTGCCCCCCGGGTCATAGTCCCATCGAGCGGATGGAAATCGGACAGCAGCAGCAGGCGGGCTTTCTTATGGGCCCGGCTCTGGGTGACCGTAGCCGCGTAGCGCCCCGCCACCTCCAGCAGCCGCGGGGTGAAGTGCCGGGTCATGAATCCCGCGACCAGACGACTTTCCGGGGTGGCACCCCGGGACACCTGACCCAGATACACCTCGAACAGTTCCAGTGACTTCGGCACGCGCATAAGCGCGGTAGTCACCGGGCCTGCATCATCGAAGGGGTACAGGATCACCGGACCCGGTGAACCTCCGAGGTTCCGGCGCAGGGCTTCCTCCTGGCTATGGAAGGCGGCCACGAAGCGGCAGGGCCGCTGCAGCGTGACGGTAACCGCGCCAAAGCGGTCGTGGCAGACGAGCGGAGTTTCCTGCGGTAGTACATGCTCCGAGGCCCAGGCGAGCAGCAATTCGTCGGCCGCGCTCATGACGCGCAGCGAGGGATCGCTCGTGGGCGGATAGCGTTCGAGCTTACCGGTAGGCACTATTCGGGCTTTTGGATTCGTAGGAGCGCTCGATGTCCTGCCACATTTCGGTAAGGGTAATCTGAATGATCGTCATATCCAGCGGTTCCAACAGTTCGCTACCCTCCCGTACCGCAAGGGCATAGGCCACGGACTCAGCCCGTGAATTTTTGATGGCGGCCGTAAGGGTCGAGGTAAGGCCCAGCGCGACCAGCATCCAGTGCATGGCCACCGTACGGCCCGGCAGGGGGGCGGACAGGGCGAGCAGCAGCAGAACCGGAATCAGCAGTCTGTACATGGCAGCGTGAAGGTAGGCTATCCATCCGGCGCACGCATGGATCAGTTGCTTTCGCCCACCGGTGGCTGCGTTGGTATGGTGCCGGGCCGTGCCGGGAGTTGCTTCACCGGTTGGTGGTGGCCGTCGTCGGTCGCGAAGCGCAGCTCGTAACTCGCACCCGAACCGGCCAAGACGAGTAATTCACCGCCGAGTTGCCGGGCCATGCCGCGCATAATGTACCCGCCCTGCCCACCGTCATTTGGATCCGGTGGAGGATCGGGTAATCCCGGTCCGTTATCCCGGTAGCGAAGCACGTACCGGCTTCCCTGTTTCGTCAGTGTGATGCCGATCCGGAGGGCGACGCCGGGCCGTGCGGCGTACTTAAAGGAGTTGGTAAGCAACTCATTCAGGAGAAACCCGAGGGGAACCGCCGTATCCAGGCTCAGTTTTACCGGTAGGATATCCAGATCGAAAGTACATTCCAATTGCGTGCCGGACACGTAGCAGAGGTGGTGCGTCAATTCCTCCACATAAGTCCGGAAGTTGATGGAGCCGAGGTGGTCGCCACGGTGCAGGATATCGTGTATGGCGGCAATGCTGTAGATCCTGCCCACGGTGGCTTCCAGTCCCCGTTGCTGATCGGCATCCGAGGTATTCTTGATCTGCAGGTCGAGCAGACCGATGACGGTCTGCAGATTATTCTTGACGCGGTGGTGCAGTTCTCCCCGGAGCAGCTGCTGTTCCCGGAGGGAGGCAGCCAGCGCTTCGTTCTTCTCCGAGATGACGTCGCGTTGGGCGGAGATGGAGGCGTTGGCACGGCGGAGGCGGAGCTGGTTGAGGAAGAGCAGGGTCAGTCCACCGAGCGCCAGGGCGACCGACCACCGCAGCCAGGTGATGCGCCGGTGCCGGAAGGTCAGGAGTTGCGCCTGCTCTTCCAACAGCAGTTCCCTCTTTTCGTCGCGGTACCGCGCGTCGATTTCCGCAATCCTCGCCTGGTTCAGGTGTTGCTGTTCCAGCGCGGCAGCCTCGCGGCTCAGTTCCAGGTAGTAGTAGGCGGAGTCCGTACGGCCCAGGTCCTGCAGGATGCGGCTGCGATCCAGCCAGAGCTTGCTGCCGTAGGCTTCGTGACTGTCACCCAGGTGCCCCGCCTCCCGGAAGTGATATACGGCGGTATCACTGTAGCGGAGTGCGGCTTCCGGGTTTCCGGCCCGCATTTCGAGACCTGTGTAATTCATGGCGAGCGCCAGGTGATTGACGTGGGAGCCGAAGCTGCGGTAAATTTCCGCCGTCTGGTTCAGATGCCACCGGCTGACGGCGGGATCGCGATGGGAATAGAGTATGCTGAGCAGCAGGTGCGCAGTGGCCTGGTGTGAGATCTGGTTCTGGTCGAGGGCGTGAGCCAGTGCGCGGCGGGCATAATATTCCGCCCGCTCCTGCGAGCCGTACAATCGCTGGTAGGAGGACGTCCGGATGGCCAGCATGGCTTCCAGTTCACGCATCCGGTGGCGGCGGATGATCGATTCCGCCGCGTGGAGGTACCCTTCGGCCTCTTTTGCCTGCTCATGCTCTTCGTGTACGAGGGCAAGCAGGAGATACGCGTAGGCTTCCACTTCGGGAAACCGCAGCACCCGGCTGCGGTCCACTACCGCCAGCAATTCTTCCACGGCCCTTTCGTACTTGGCATTCCGGTCCCACAGGTACGCCCGCTCGACCCGCGCCTGCAAGCCTACGCGGGAATCCAGTGAGTCAGCCAGCCGCAACTGCTCGTAGAGGGTATCGAGGGCCGGGGCCGCCCGGTCGAACAGGGCGCGGTCGGTCAGGTCGCGGATGTAATTCAGCTGCCGCTCCGGATCGGTGACGGATCCACCGGCGCAGCGCACGGTACCTGGCACGGGCAACAGGCAGAGCAGGATCAGCAGGTAGCGGAGTAAGAACACGTCGAGGTGAGTATGAACGAACGAAGGCGGATAAGGGGCCCGCAAAGTGGCCGGAGGTATCCAATTTAAGAAAGAAGAGAAAACCACTACGTGTAAATGGTGGGAGCCACCGACAGGCCGGCGGAGTTCCCTAAATGAAATCACCCGGAACCAGGGGACTGGAACCGGGTGGGCCTAATAGTAGGCGGCCCCTTCGGACCGCCTCAACCTTAAAAGTGATGTACGAAGTGTCTCAAAGTAGCCTAATTCAATAATCCAAAGAGTGTATGTGTTGCCATAGTGTGCCCGGCCAACTACCGGGATAATTCTCAAATTCACTTCTCAAATGTAAGTGGCAGGGCCCTATCGGCCGCATATTCTGCGGCCTATGTGCTGAATGGCAGCCCCGGTGTTACGAATGGTATCCCTGCCGGTCTGAGTGGCCCCTCCGGGAAGGTCGGCTTACCGTAGATTGCCGCCATGATCGACGCTCAATACCTGTCGGACCTCCTCGGTGAGCTCACCGGCGGACCGGATCTGACGCCGCCGTTCGAAATTCAGGCCCTGCCGGGAGAGGTGGACCGGAACTACCGTCTCGACGATTCCGCGGGCCACCGCGTCCTGCTGAAACTCACCGTACCCGGCGGTTTCGGGGTCGGGCCCATCCTCGAGCACCTGAGCTCCCGAAACCTGACCCTCGATACCCCCAAGGTCCTCGCCGTGCATACCGTGGACACTCCCGAGGGGCCGCGGGAATTCAGGATCCACTCGTGGGTACCCGGACAACCGGTGGACGGGCTCAACCCCCGCACCCCCACCCTGCGGCGCAGCTGGGGCAGGGCGTGCGCACGGCTGTCGGCCGCTCTGGCCCCACTCGATCTACCCGCCGCCCGACGGAGCTACAAGTGGGATCCACTGCGCGTGGCGCAGGCGTCTCCCCTGGTTCGCTACCTGACTGCGGCCGAGCGGGAGGTGGTGGATCCGGTCTTCCGCCGGCTACTGGAACGCGATTTCAGCCACCTGCCCCGGCAACTCAACTACAACGACGCCCACGAGCTGAATCTCCTCTCGACGGACGGGCGCGAGGTAAGCGGCGTGATCGACTTCGGCGACGCCGTCTTCACCGCCCGGGCCTGCGAACCGGCGATCGCCTGCGCCTACGCCGCCATGGGCGCCCGGGACCCCCTCGGCGCGATGCGGGACGTAGTGGAGGGATACACTTCCATCCAGCCGCTGGAAGAAGCGGAGCTCGAGGTGCTCTTCGACCTGGTCTGCGCCCGGCTCC
>JBGTHX010000220.1:0-5852 GCA_041746055.1 Lewinella sp.
TCTGACCGTCGGTGTAGAACATGGCGCGCTCGTCGGCGTCACCGGTCACGTCGGGGAATAGGCCGACCAGGTCGCTGGTGGCGCGCAGGCCGAACCAGCCGCCGTCAATGCCGAAGCTGGCGGGGTCCATGGTGCCGCCCACGGGAGCGTGGGTGAGGTAGGTGAGTCCGCCGTAGCCCTGGGTGAAGCGGCCGTCGAAGGGAATGGCCCAGATCAGTTCGGCGGAGGTATTGTTGTCGGCCTTGAACAGGTCGGCGTAGTTGTCCTCGAGGCTGTAGGCTTCGCTGCCGATGACCTTCTCGAGGGCGGCGATGGCGTCGGCGTGGTGGTCCTGTCCGGCGTACACCTGTCCGTTCTGGTAGAGTTTGGCCTGCAGCATGTACAGGGCCCCGCGGTCTACGCGGCCGTACTCCGCGGCTCCGATGGCCGGCAGTTGCTCCTCGATGGCCTGCAGCTCGCTGACCAGGAAGTCGTAGACCTCGGCACGGGTACGCTCCATCGGGGGGGTGCCGCCGAGTGCGTCCTCCTCGGTGTAGAAGATTACGTCACCGAACATATCGATGGCGTGCCAGTACGAGAGGGCGCGCAGGAAGCGGGCCTCGGCGCGGAATGCGTCCACGGTCGGGCGGAAGCCTTCCCGGATGCCGCGCTCGTCGAGTTTGGCCGGGGTGGTTTCCCGCAGGAATTCGTTGGCCTGGCTCACCTGGAAGAAGATCCGGTAGTACATGGCACGGATGAATTGGTTGTCGCTGGTCCAGCTCTGGAAGATGAGCTCCGGCAGGCCGGCATCGCCCCAGGCGATCACCGCGGTTTCGGTAGGGAGCTCCTGCAGTTGCCAGTACTGGCGCAGGTAGTTAGAGAAGCCCTCATCGAGGCTCTGGATGTCGCTGGCACCGGCGGGGCCTTCCTGTCCGGTCACGGCCAGGCCGGAGTAGATGCGGGCGAGGAAAGCTTCGTAGTTATTCTCCTGGCTGAGGACGGCGTTGGGGTCCGCCTTGTCCTGGGGGAGCAGCTCGAGGTCGGTACAGGCGCTGAAGCCCAGTCCAAGGAAAAGCAGCAAAAGTGCTCGGTATAGCATGATAGTATGATTGACGCTCCGCAAGGGCCGGAGCGGATGGGGAATAATGGTTTACAGGCCGATGCGGGCGCCGAGGGTAAAGATGCGGGCCCGGGGGAAGGGGGAATTGTCGATTCCGTTGCCTTCCGGGTCATTGCCGCTATACTTCGTGAGGATGAAGAGGTTCTGGCCGGTAGCGTACACCGAGAGGTCCGCGCCGCTGTTGGCGAGGGAGCCGAAGTCGTAGCTCAGCGAGAGATTGTCGAGCCGCAGGAAGCTGCCGTTCTCGAGGTAGTAGTCGCTGAAGTACTGCGGCCGGTCGAAGCGGGTGTACACGGCACTGGCGTGTACATTGCTCACGTAATTGGCGCCGAGGTCGATGCGCGACAGGTTGCCGGCATTGGAGGCGGCGTTATTGTACACGTAGTTGCCGAGGTTGCCGCGCAGGGTCACGCCCAGGTTGAGGCGGCCGTAGCGGGCGTTGGCGGTGAAGCCGAGCAGTACGTTGGGCATCGGGGCCTCGTTGATGGTGAGATCCTGGTCGTTGACCACGCCGTCGCCGTTCAGGTCCTCGTACATATCGAGGTTGTTGATCTCGCCGTCGTCGTTGTAGTCGACGCCGTCGCGGAGGGGGCGGCCGTCTTCTCCGTACTTCTGCTGGTAGAGGTAGAAGGAGTAGGGCGTTTCTCCCACGCGCAGCAGCTGAACGGTATTGCCCACGCCGCCGGCGATGCCGCCGGTCTGGATGTCCGCGCTGCCGGAGCCGTCGAGGCGGGTGATCTCCGTGCGCTGGAAGCTGACGTTGCCGGTGAGGTCCAGACCGAAGCGTTCCTGGTCGACCAGCACGCCGGTCAGGGTCAGTTCCACGCCCTGGTTGTCGAGGGCACCGATGTTGGTGAGTACCCGGTCGGAGAGGTTGGTACCGGCGGGTACGTTGACGGTGAAGAGGAGGTCATCCGTGGTCTTCTGGTAGAACTCCAGGATACCGCTCAGGCGGTTGTTGAAGAAACCGAAGTCGAGGCCTACGTTCCAGCTGGAGGTTTCCTCCCACTTCAGGGCGGAGTCGTAGGCGTTCGGCCGGATGGTGGTCACGTAGCGGTCGCCGAACTGGTACTGGGCTTCCTGGTCGCTGTACTGGTAGAGGGGCAGGTAGCGGTAGTCTCCGATCTCCTGGTTGCCGGTCACGCCGTAGCCGACGCGCAGCTTAAGGTCGGAGAAGGTGTTGCCGAGCCCGGCGGCGAAATCCTCCTGCAGCACCCGCCACGCGAGGGCGGCGGAGGGGAAGAGACCCCACCGGTTGCTGGGTCCGAATCGGCTGGAGCCGTCGCGGCGCAGCGAGGCGGTAAGCAGGTAGCGCTCGTCGATGTTGTAGTTGAGGCGGCCGAAGAAGGAAATCAGCCGGTTCTCCACGACGTCGTTGAAGGCGAATACATCCTCCGCTACGCGGGGGTTGGCGGTACCGAAGGCGTCGGTGGAGAGGTTCTGCCCCTGGATGGAGGGGCCTTCGAAGTTGAAGTCCTGGTAGGAGTAGCCGACCTGCAGACTGGCGCGGTGGATACCGAACTCGGTGGCGTAGGTCAGGTAGGTGTCGAACAGCTTGCTGGTGCGCAGCGCGCTGCCGATGTTGAACTCGCCGGAGAAGCCGTCGGTGGCCAGGGTGGCGAAGGTAGTGGGGACGAAACGGTTGCTCTGTCCGCTGTTCACGTCGAATCCGAGTACCGCCTTGTAACTGAGGCCGGGGATGAGGTCGTCGAATTTGTATTCGATATCGAGGTTACCGATGCCGCGGTAGGTGCGGCCGGTGTTGGTGATCTGCTCGGTGGCGCTGACCGGGTTGCGGGGCGCGAGCGAGTTGCCGTACTCGAAGAAGCCGGCATAGGCGGCGTTGGCCGGATCATAGATCGCCTGGGTGGGGTCGAAGTCCAGGGCGGCGTTGATCACGCCCGGGTCGAAAATGTTGTTGGTATTCGCGCCCTTGAGGCTGGCGCCTACGATCAGCTTGTCGCTGAAGAGCTGCTGGGTGAAGTTGGCGTTGAGGCTGATGCGCTCCGTCTCCGCGCCGCGGATGACGCCCTGCAGCTGCTGGTAGCCGGCGGAGACGCGGTAGGTGTTGGTCTCGCCACCGCCGCTGATGCTCAGGTTTTCCTGGGTGCCGTAGCCGGTCTGGGTCAGCTCGTCGAACCAGTTGGTGTTGGAGGTGCCGAGCAGGCCGAGGCGGGCGGGTGCCGCGAAGGTGACTACGTTGCGGAAGTCGGCGGCCGTCAGGTTCTGCTGGCGGTTGATCACGTCGGAGACGGTACCCTCGGCCCGGAAGCTGATGGAGGGAGCGCCGGATTTGCCCTTCTTGGTGGTGATGAGGATCACGCCGTTCGCGCCGCGCGAGCCGTAGATGGCGGCTGCGGAGGCGTCCTTCAGCACGGTCATCGAGGCGATGTCATCGGGGTTGAGGAAGTTGAGGGGGCTGCGGCCGCCGGTGACCCCGTCCTGGCTCAGCGGCACGCCGTCGATCACGTAGAGCGGATCGTTGCTGGCGTTGATCGAGGTGCCGCCGCGGATCCGGACGGTCGGCCCCTCGCCGGGGTTACCGCTGCCGCTGGTGATGTTTACCCCCGCCACCTTACCGGCAATGAGGTTGGTGGGCGATACGATGGCGCCCTTATTAAAGGTTTCCTCCTCGATGGTGCTGACCGAGCCGGTGAGGTCCTCCTTCTTGACCGCGCCGTAGCCTACTACCACTACTTCGTCGAGCAGTTCGCCGGCCTGCAGGGCCAGGTCGATGGTGGTGCGGCCGTTGATGACCTCCGTAACGTTGGCATAGCCCGTGTAGCTGTACTGCAACTCGGTCACGCCCTCCGGCACGCTGAGGCTATACATTCCGTCAAGGTCGGTAATGGTGCCGGTGGAGGTCCCGACTGCCAGGATGCTGGCGCCGATGAGCGGTTCGCCGGATTCCTGGTCGGTTATCGTTCCCGTAACGGTAGATTGTGCCCCCAGCACCGCGGTGCAACACGTCAGAACCGCAAAAAATAGCAGACGCAAGTGGGTAAAAGATTGCTTCATTCTATGTGGATTGATCGACCCGGAGCAGGGTGTGGAAAAAGGGCCACAAAGGTCCGGTTTTTCCGGGATACTTTCTAAAAATTTGTGTAAATTCAATCGTTACCCTGATAAGTCGGTGCCGGCCAACGGCGTGTACGTCCGCTACCTGAAGCTCACTCCCGCTCGATACCCTCCAGCCGCCGCTTTTTGCCCATCGCAGCGATCTGTTCCTTGAGGTGTTCCGCCCCGTCGATCTCGAGCAGGCTTCCGAGAGAGAGGGAGAACGCGATGACCCAGGCGGAGAAATTCAGCACCAGGAGGAAGTAATAGCTGAAGGCCTGCAGCATCACGTTGCGCTCGTCAATGTTACTGCCGTCGGTATAGATCACCCAGTCGAGAAAGCCGAACAAATACCCGCCCAGGACCGAATCCAGGAGGAACGACACCGGCAAAGCGACCAGCAGGAGCAGGAGCAGCGGACCGTAGCTGTGGCCGAGATTCGTATACACGGCCCGGAAGAGCATCGCCGGAGACAGCGACCAGCTGTAGGTGCCTACGGCCAGCATCAGCAGGAAGGGAAAGGTGAGAAAGGTGACCAGCGCCACGGCGACGCCCTGGAACGCGAGGGTTAGGGCCAGGATACCGCAGATCGCCAGGAGCCTGATCTCCCGCTTCAGCTCCCACGACCGGACTTCCAGGTCCGTATGGCGGGCCACCACCCCCAGAGAAAGCCTGGTCATCCCATAAAAGCCCAGCGCCACCAGGACCGAATACGACAGAGCCCGACCCCGCCCGAGGCTGGTGACCAGCTCGTAGACGTTCTCCACGTCTCCAAAAAGGTAGCTGACGAAGTGGTAGCGGAAGGCCGGAGCGGCCCCGAACGCGAAGGAGAGTAGGCAGAAGGTCGCCGAAAGAAGGAGAGCCCCGCCCAACAGACGGCCCAGGCCCAACCGGTAGACGCGAAAGGTAGTGGACAACTGTTCTCCCAGGCTGCGGATTCGCCGGATCGCCGGAACCTCCCGCGCCGACGAAGCAGGGCGCCGCCGCCCCGGTAGCTGTCGGGCGGGTCGCTGGGCCACCACCCGCGGATAGATCACATAGTACCAGACGATAAAGGCAAAGCACAGGAGAATGAAGACGAGCCGGAAGAGATCCGGCAGGTCGGTCTGCCGCGTCACGAAGCCCTCCAGAAAGCCCGCCACGATGAACAGCGGCACCGTACCCAGCATGATCTTCACCCCCGACCGGGCGGAGCGGATGAAGGCCTGCAGGCGCGAGTAGGTACCCGGGAAGAGGAGTCCGCTGCCCAGGGTAAGCCCGGCCCCGCCCGCAATTACGATGCTGCTGATCTCGAGGGCCCCGTGGATCCAGATGGTCAGCAGGCTCTCCCGGAACACGCCGGTATCCGCGGAGAGGTAGTAGAGGGTCGCGAATACCGGCCGCAGTCCCTCTCCGCCCGCAGTAAGCAGCCAGCTGAGGGCAGTCATGGCCCAGCCGGTGGCTTCGGGGGTCTGCAGGGTGCTGTAATCACCCCGGGCGAAAAAGAAGTACTGGAAAACGCCGAGCATCACCCCGTTGCTGACCAGCAGAAATACCGTGCCTACCCCGCCGAAGACCCCCGAGACGAAGGTCAGGAAGGCCACCATCAGGTTGTTGAGGGTGATGTGGAGGCTTATATCGAGCTGCTCCCTGGATTTGTAAACGGCCATCGGGTCACCGTCGGCGATGTTGGCCTCGGTCATGGCGACGTAGTCCG
>JBGTHX010000221.1:0-3932 GCA_041746055.1 Lewinella sp.
TCCGCGAAGCGTTCGATGACCACCTGCTCCATGGCGGTGCCCGGACGGCCCATCTCGAAAATGGCCATGCCGGTATTGAGCAGGCTGGAGGTCACGTCGGACAATGCCGAGAGCGGGGCGGGCGGCACCACCTGGTGGCCCATGTATCCGGGATGGTGGAGGTGGACGCTGCGGTCGATGACCTCGTCAAAGATGCGCTCCGGACCCGCTCCCTCCGCGAGGAGGGCCCGGAAATGATCCAGGCTCTCCGCGGGAGTGGCGTAGGGGTTGGCGGGCAGCGCGGCCACCCCTTCGAGGTAGTCGGCCAGCCGGTCGATGAGGGCGTGGCCCTGACGCCGGAATTCACCGGGGTCGTAGGCCCTTCGGAGGAGGTCGGTGGGCAATCCGGCGGGAGTTAGATGCCCATCTCGGCGCGACCCGCGTCGATGATCTTGCGGGTCTCGGCGGCGTCGGCACCCTGGGCGTAGACGCGCAGGACGGGCTCGGTACCGCTGGGGCGTACCATGAGCCAGCGGTCCTCGCCGTCGAGGTAGAATTTGGTACCGTCCAGGTGCTTGACGTCGGTGACGGTGTAGGGGCCGATCTTCTTGAAGGGGTTCTCCTCGGCCTGCTTCACGATCTCCCACTTGCGATCGTTGTCGACGTGAACGTCGTCGCGGTCGCAGTTGAAGCTGCCCACCTTGTCGTAGACGTCCTGGATCAGGTCGTTGAGGGACTTGCCGCTCTTGGCCATATACTCGGCGATCATCAGGCCGATCCAGATGCCGTCGCGCTCGGGGATGTGGCCGGATACGGCGAGGCCGCCGGATTCCTCCCCGCCCACGATCACTTCGCGTTCGGCCATGATCTCGGCGATGTACTTGAAGCCGATCTTGGTCACCTCGTACTCCAGCCCGTACCGTTCGGCGAGCTGCTTGAGCTTGTCGGTCACGGAGAAGGTGAGGATCACCTCGCCGGTCTTGATACCCTTATACTCGTACTGGTACATCAGCAGCAGCAGCAGGATATGGTGGCTGTCTACGAAGTCGCCGTTCTCGTCGAAGAGCCCGATGCGGTCGGCGTCGCCGTCGTTGGCGATGCCGAGGGACAGTTTGGGATCCTTTTTGATCACGTCGCTGAGCTGGGTGAGGTTCCGGCCGATGGGCTCGGGGGCCTGGCCCATGAAGCTCGGGTTGTACTCGCAGTGGAGGTGGCGGGCTTCGGGGAGCAGCTGGATCATGGCCGACTGGCCGGCGCCGTACATGGCGTCGTAGGCGATGCCGAAGCCGGCATTGCGGATCAGGTCCATGTCGAAGTTGGCGTTCACGTGGTCCAGGTAGATCTCCTCGAAGTCGTGCTCTTCGACGAGGCCTTTTTCCTTGAGCTCGTCCATTTCCGGCAGGTCGGTGGGTACGGCATCGGGGATGAGTTTCTCTACGGCGCTCACGTCATCGGGGATGCTGGGGCCGCCGAGCTTGGACTTCAGCTTGAAGCCATTGTAATCGGGTGGGTTGTGGCTGGCGGTGATGACGATGCCGTGGTCGGCGCCGGTCTTCACCACGCCCAGGCTCACCATGGGGGTGGAGATAAAGGAGGGGGCCAGCAGGCTGGTGATGCCGTGCTTGCCGAGGACGCGGGCGGTGACCTCGGTGAACATCTCACCACCGAAGCGGCAGTCGTACCCGATCACGACGCGCGTACCGCCCTGCTGCTTGAGCCAGAGGGCGGTTCCTTCGGCTACGCGCATAACGTTATCGACGGTGTATTCCTGGGCAATGATGGCGCGCCAGCCGTCGGTTCCGAATTTAATCTTGATGGGATCCATACGTATCGTTTGATGGGTATAACTCGGTGGAAGATTGAGCCGGCAATATGGCCAAATTATCTGTCTCGCGCCGATTGCCGGAGGCGAAATGTACGTAAAATCCGCCCGTGGGCTACCTTTGCGGCGTGGAATCACTCACCGCCGTGCTGCTCGGTCTGGCCGCCGCGGTCGGCGCCACTTTGTTTCCCGGGATGCTCAACATGACCAGCGTCAACGTGAGCCTGCGCGCCGGTCGCCGGGCGGGTTACGCATTCGCTACGGGTATGGCGGTCACCTTTACCGCCCAGGCCGGTCTGGCCGTCATTTTTGCCAATTACTTCACCAACCATCCCACCATCATCGGCACGATGAAGCAGTGGGCGATCCCGACCTTTTTGCTGCTGGCCGCCTTCTTCCTCGTCAAGGGTATACGCGGCCGGGTGGCGGAGGTATTACCCGACGATCGGCCCTATCACGGCAGCCCCTTCCTGCGCGGAGCCTTGCTGGCCTTCATGAACCTGCTCACCCTGCCGTACTTCTTCGCGGTGGGTGGCTGGCTACTGGCCGACGGTTACCTGGCCGGAAGTCCGGCCGCGCGACTGGCGTTCACCCTGGCGGCGGGCGCGGGTGCCTGGGCCATCTTCGGGGCTTACGCCCGCGGAGCCCGCTGGATGCAGCGGGAAGCCCGCTTCCTCACCCGCAACATCAATTTCCTGCTCGGCGGACTCCTCGCGATCCTCGCCCTGGTGCAGGGGATCCGCCTCTGCTGGTAATCTTTTTTCCCCGGCGCGCCGTCAATTGCTGAAATAATCGACAAACGCCAAACACATACCGCCCCGGGGGGATTTGATGAAGTATGCGCGCCCCTCAACCTCCCCCCGCCAACAGTCCCGATCTCCGCCGGACGGGGGAACTCCGTACACGCTTCCGCGACTGGGCGGCGGAAACCTACGCCCACGGCGGCTTCCCCGAGCGGGAGATGGACGCCCTTCGTACTTCGGGTCTCTTCGCCGTCACCCTACCGGGCGAGGCCCTGGACCAGCAGGCGGGTCGCACGCCCGGGCTGCTGCGGCTGCTTACTGACATCGGGACGGGTAACCTTTCCGCCGGACGCATCTACGAAGGCCACGTCAATGCCCTTCAGCTCATCGGCCGTTTCGGCACCGAGGGGCAGCGCCGCCACTGGTACGCGGAGGCCCGGGCCGGTCACCTCTTCGGGGTATGGAATACCGAGATGGCTGACGGCGTCCACCTCCACCCCGATGGGGTGGGGACCGTCCGCGTCGCCGGCAGCAAGAGTTTCTGCAGCGGGTCCAGCTACGTGACCCGACCCGTCATCACCGGCCGGTTGTCCGCTGACCCGGGCGGCTGGCAGATGGCCGTCGTACCGCTGAATGACCACCTCCCCGAAGTCGACGAATCCTTCTGGACGCCTCTGGGTATGCGCAACAGCGTCAGCCACAAGGTAGACTTCACGGGTATCCGGCTGGACCGCCACGATCTCCTCGGCGCCCCGGAAGACTACAACCGGCAACCCTGGCTGAGCGGCGGCGCCATCCGCTTCGCCGCGGTGCAACTCGGCGGCGCGGCCGCCCTGTTGGAAGCGACACTGGACTACCTCCGCGACGCGGGGCGGACCACCGATCCCTACCAGCGCAGCCGGGTGGGCCAGATGACGATCCTGGTCGAGAGCGGACGGCAGTGGCTCGACCGCGCCGGGGAGATCGCCGACTCCGACCCGGACCCCACGCGGGTCATTCACTACGCCAATATGGCCCGTACCGCCATCGCCGGCTGCTGCGAGGAATGCATTCAGCTGGCCCAGCGGAGCGTCGGCGCACGCGGACTGCTGCATCCCCAGCCGATTGCCCGCCTGTGCGCCGACCTGAGTATGTACCTACGCCAACCCGCCCCCGATGCCGCCCTGGAAGCCGTGGGCAAATTTCTGCTTGATGGATCTCCAACCGGCTGACACCCACAGCCTGGCCGACCGTAAGGAGGCCCTGTACCGCGATGCACCCCTCCACCCGGCGGGCGATCTGGCCGCGTGGCGGTCGGCCGTCATCTTCTCACCCCATCCCGACGACGAATCCCTCGGTTGCGGCGGGCTGATCAGTCTGCTCGCCGACCGGGACCAGACGCCCTATGT
>JBGTHX010000222.1:0-4289 GCA_041746055.1 Lewinella sp.
GTCGTCGACCACGCCCTCTGCAGTCCGTTCATCAGCGGCGCGAAAACTACCCTGCTGCACAATGGTCGACCGCTCGAATTGCCCGAGGTGGCCATCCCCCGGATCGGGGCCAACATCACCTCCCGGGGCGTCGCGGTGATCCGGCAGCTGGACGCCGTGGGGATCCCCCACACCCTCTCCGCGGATTCCCTGCTGCTGGCCCGCGATAAAATGAGCTGCCTGCAACGCCTGGCCGAAGCCAGGATCGACGTACCCCATACCGCGCTCTGCTTTTCTCCCTTCGAAGCCCGGCTGGTAGCGCGCCGGCTCGGGCCCTTCCCGATCGTAGTCAAATTGCTGGAAAGCACCCACGGGGTCGGGGTCGCGCTCGCGCATAACATGCACCAGCTCGACCGCCTTGTCGAGGGCTTCCTGCAACTGCAGGACCGCGTCCTGCTCCAGGAGTACATCCGGGAGAGCAAGGGGTGCGACGAGCGCGCTTTCGTGGTGGGCGACGAGATCGTGGCGGTGATGGAACGCCGGGCCCAGCCGGGGGAATTCCGCGCCAACATCCACCGGGGGGCGCGTGCGGTGCCCGCCGACCTAGACGAGGAAGACCGCGACCTCGTCCTGCGCACGGCCCGGTGCATCGGCGTGGAGATTGCCGGGGTGGACCTCATCCGCAGCCAACGGGGCGCCCTGGTGATGGAGGTGAATGCCAGTCCGGGTCTGGAGGGCATCGAGGGGGCCACCAAGGTGGACATTGCCGGGGCCATTATCCGACACGCAGAATCAAAAGTATGAGTGATATTTCCCCTGTAGCAATCGCCAACGGCGAATTTTACCCGGGGCAGTCAGGCACCGTGGAACTGGTCGCCGGACAGCTGCCGAGCGGCAATCCCGTTTCCATCCGCGCCCACGTCTTCCGGAGCTTCCGGCCCGGGCCCACTGTTCTGTTCCTGGCCGGCGTCCACGGCGACGAGATCAACGGCGTGGAGATCCTGCGCCGGTGTCTGCGAACCAAGACTTTCGACCACCTGATCGCCGGTACGGTGGTCGTCGTGCCCCTGCTCAACGTTTATGGGTTCAACAACTTCAGCCGGGACGTACCCGACGGCAAGGACGTAAACCGCAGCTTCCCCGGTACCAGCACGGGCTCCCTCGCCAGTCGCATAGCGGCCGGACTGAGCAAGAACCTCCTGGCCCACTGCGACCTGGCGGTCGATTTCCACACCGGCGGCCGCGGCCTGTTCAACTTCCCACAGATTCGCTATTCCCCCGGCGACGAGACCGCCCAGGCGGCCGCCCTGGAGTTCAATCCCCCGGTTCTGCTGGCTTCCAAGGCTCCGTCCAAGTCACTGCGGCGCTCGGCCCAGAAATCACTCGGCCTCAGCGTCCTTACCTACGAGGGAGGAGAAAACCTGCGCTACGACGGACAAAGTATCCACGAAGGCATCGCCGGCATCAAGCGCCTCCTCTACGCCCGCGACATGCTCAAGCGGCCCTGCACCGCCCTGACCGACCGGCAGCCGGTGAGCCTCCACGGCAGCAGCTGGGTGCGCGCCAGTCGTGCCGGGCTCTTCCAGTGGAGCAAGCGCAGCGGCTTCCCGGTGCGGAAGGGAGAGCCCATCGGGATGATCTTCGACCCCCATGGCGTGAAACCGAACAAGCGGATCCTGTCACCCCGCAGCGGATTCATCATTGGACACAACAACTCCGCGCTGGTAAGTCAGGGGGATGCGCTGTATCACATTGGGTTCTAGGGTAAGGAATTGTTGAATTAGTGCACGACCGGATGAGTGTACTGGCAGCCCGCTGTTCGTTGCCCGGTGTTGGGGTGAACGTCCAGTGATCGAGTGGCTGAGCCGCCTGGTCCAAGAGTTTTTTCGTTCTTCACGCTACAATCAGGTTGAATAGAGGCAGGTAGCCAGCGTCCATTGATGTTATGCTTGCAAAAGTCGCAGTGCACGCACCCGAAACCCGACACCTGACACCTGACACCCGACACCCAACACCCACCCCCATGTCCGTAAAAGTCACCCACCTAACCAAGCACTACGGTACCCAACATGCGGTAGATGACATCAGCTTCACGGCCCGTTCCGGAGAGGTACTGGGATTCCTGGGACCGAACGGAGCGGGGAAGACGACAACGATGAAGATCCTCACCTGCTACCTCAGCCAGAGCAGCGGGACCGCCGAAGTTTGCGGGCACAGCGTAGAGACCGACAGCCTGGAAGTGCGCAAACTGGTAGGCTATCTGCCCGAGCACAATCCGCTGTATCCGGATATGTACGTGCGGGAATACCTGGCCTTCGCGGCATCCTCCCACGGACTGCGGCAGCCAAAGGCCCGGATTGCGGAACTCATCGAACAGACCGGACTGCAGCGGGAAGCCAATAAGCAGATCGGGGCCCTCTCGAAGGGCTACCGGCAACGCGTAGGGCTTGCCCAAGCCCTGCTCCACGATCCGCAGGTGTTGATCCTGGACGAGCCGACGAGCGGACTCGACCCCAATCAACTGGCCGAGATCCGCACGTTGATCCGCCGGCTGGGGAAGGAGAAGACCGTGATCTTCAGTACCCACATCATGCAGGAAGTACAGGCGATCTGCGACCGGGTGGTGATCATCGACCGGGGCAAACTGGTTGCCGACGATCCCATTGACCGGCTGCAGCGGCGCCTGAGTGGAAGCCGGTCGCTCTTAGTGGAATTCAACCGGGAAGTCGATAAATCCAAATTTCTGTCCATCAAGGGAGTGGATCAGGTGACTGAGGGTAAGCTCGGATATCAATACCGGCTTCACCTCAAGCCAGACGCCGACCCCAGAACCGAGGTGTTCCGCTTTGCCGTTGCCAACGATCTGGTATTGCTGGGTGTCACTTTGGAGGAACTGAGCGTGGAGGAAGTCTTCCGGGCCCTGACCGCCGTGGGATAAACTTACCTTTGTAGTGTGATGAAATGGATCCCTTGCCTGCTACCCTGGCTGCTGGCCGCTCAATCGCCGGAACCCTTCGGTCCGGACTCCCGGTTCGCAGACGGTGTCTACCTCACCCACGCCGCCCTGCTGGCGAATCAGCCGGATGTAGAGTGGTCGGATATCAGCGGTGAAATGGTCCAGCTCGCCGAAGACCAACGCGTGCAGATCGACGGCTTCGGATACAAATCGGGCCGACAGTCCGGCGTGCCCTACGCCATCTCCCTGGATGGGATGCCCTACCTTTTCGTCCGCCACGATGCCCGCCGCCGCTTCTACGAATTCGCGGGGCTGCGGGTAGCCGGACGGTACAGCGCGATCTCTTACGACACGACCGTACACCTGCGCCGTCTGATGAAAGCCTACAATCCGGTCAACGGACGCGCCTTCCGCGAGGCCTGGGTGGAGCGCGACCAACAACGGGAGGTCAGCCGGGTGATCGACATGACGGACGGACGCCGACTTCCCCTGGACAAGTCCACCGTACAGGAGTTGCTCGCCAGAGAGGAGGACCTCGTGGCGGCGCTCGACCGCTCCGAAGTAGCGGAGGAACCCAAGATGCTCCGGGCCCTGATGATTTATAACGAGCGGCATCCCCTGCCGCTCCCCGTCCCCCAAGCCAACCGCTAGATGATCGCCGTATTTCGCAAGGAGATCAATGCCTTCTTTTCCAGTCTGATCGGCTACGTGGTGATCAGCGTCTTCCTGATCGTGACCGGATTGTTCCTTTTCGTCTTTCCGGATACCAGTCTGCTGAGCTACGGCTACGCCACCCTGGGCCCCTTCTTTGAGCTGGCCCCGAATGTGTTGCTGTTCCTGATCCCGGCCATTTGTATGCGCGCCTTCGCCGAGGAGCGGCAGTCGGGGGCGATCGAGCTGCTGGTAACCCGTCCCCTCACCGACACCGCGATCGTAATGGGCAAATTTCTGGCTTGCCTGACGCTGGTCGTGATTGCCCTCCTCCCTACCCTGCTTTACTACTACACCATCTACCAACTCGGCGCGCCCGAGGGAAACATAGACGCCGGTGGCACGACCGGCAGTTACCTAGGGCTCATCTTCCTGAGTATGGCCTTCGTATCGATCGGCCTTTTCTCCAGTTCCCTTACCGCCAACCAGATCGTTGGTTTTCTGCTCGCGCTGGCGGTCACCTTCTGGTGCTACTTCGGCTTTGACTACCTCGCCTCCCTCCCCATCTTTTACGGAAACGGGGATGCCTTCATCAGCAACCTGGGGATGCAGGAGCACTTTCGCAGCCTGGGTCGCGGACTCATCGACAGCCGCGACGTGATCTACTTCCTGAGCCTGACCGCCTTCTTCCTGCTGCTGACCG